>CAZXNY010000030.1:9821-13908 GCA_964642205.1 uncultured Caulobacteraceae bacterium | reverse complement strand
CGGCGGCCGCGTCTCGCGCTTCAACGACAAGTTCGGCGGCTTCATGAAGAAGAAGTAGGTCCGGCTTCAAGCACTGGACCGAGAGAGCGCGCCCTCCGGGGCGCGTTTTTCGTTTCAGGCTTTGCCGAACAGCGCCGCGAGACGCGCCTGTTGGTCGCCCACGGCGTTGGGCGCGGGCGCGCCGGGTTCGCCGTACATGCTCTCATCGAGCCGCCGGACGCGCTCGTAGATCGCCGCGCCCTTGCCCATCAGCGCCTTGAGCGCTTCGGGCAGTTCGTCCGAACCCGAGAGATCGCCAACCGGCGCTTCCTGCCGCGAGATCAGGCGGTATTTCTCAGCGGCGGCTTCCGAGAGCGCGATTTCATTGTCCCGCACAGCGCGCTGGACGAGCAGCCAGGACGCAACCTGCATCAGCCGCGTCGTCAGCCGCATGCTCTCGCCCGCATAGGCGAGCGCGGCGCCGCGCGAGAGGCGCTTGGCGGCGGCGCGGCCAGGGCCATCGAGATAGCCTGCCGTTTCCTCCACGAGGGCCATGCCCTCCTTGAAGGTCCGGTCGAACACTTCCGAGCGCGCAAAGTCGAGCACGCGCTGGCTATCGATCATGATGGTGGCCGCCTCGGTCATTTGCGCACGTACTCGCAAGGACCGGGCCGCATCGGCGTTAACGTTCTCATACGGATCAGGAGGTCCGCGCCGAAAACACGGATTCCGCAGCGCTGCGCTGCGCGCGCTTGGCGGAGATCTTCTGCTCGCACAGCACGATCTCGCCCTTCAGCCGCTCGATCCGCGCTTCGAGTTCGCCGATCGAGGCGTTCTCCAACTCGGCTTCCAAGCTGAGCGGCTTTTTGACCTGCGGCGAGAGCGGATCGTCTTCCAGCATGGGACAAACCTCCGCGCGCACTTTAACTTAGCGGCTCGCCAAGACCTAGAGGGAAACCGCCTGATGGCCGAAACCATGCGCGCCATTCATCACGAAAAGGATAAGCCGCTCACCGTGGTTACGCTGGAGCGCCCATCGCCGGGGCCAGATCAAATTCTGATCAAGGTCGCGGCCGCCGGCGTTAACCGGCCCGATCTCGTGCAGCGCGCGGGCTTTTATCCGCCTCCGCCCGGCGCGCCGCACACGATGGGGCTCGAGGTCGCCGGCGAAGTCGCGGCCGTTGGGCCGGGCGTTGCGCGCTGGAAAATTGGCGACAAGGCCTGCGCGCTGCTCGGCGGCGGCGGCTACGCCGAATACGCGGTTGCGGATGCGGGCTCGGCGCTCCCCGTGCCGCAAGGCGCGCGCATGGAAGAAGCGGCAGGCCTGATCGAGACGGCGTTTACCGTGTGGGTGAATGCGTTCGAAGCCTCGAAGCTGGCCCCCGGCGAAACCTTCCTCGTGCACGGCGGCGCATCCGGCATCGGCACCACGGCGATCCAGATGGCGCGCGCGCATGGCTGCCGTGTGTTCGCGACGGCGGGTGACGCCGAGAAAGTCGCGCTTTGCGAACAACTCGGCGCCGAACGCGGCATCAACTACAAGACCGAAGATTTCGAACAGATTTTGAAAGATGCAGGCGGCGCCGATGTCATCCTCGACATGGTGGGCGGGCCGTATCTGCCGAAGAACATCTCGCTGCTGAAGCGCGATGGCCGCATTTCGATGATCGCAACACTTCAGGGCGCGGAATCGCAGATCAACCTGTCGCAAGTGATGTTGAAGCGCCTCGTGATCACGGGCTCGACGCTGCGCGCACGGCCGGTCGCGGACAAAGCGCGCATTGCCGCCGAGGTTGAAAAGCTCGTGTGGCCTTGGGTCGCGGCGGGCAAGGTGAAAACGGTTATCGACAAGACGTTTCCGTTCGAAGAGGCCGAAGCCGCGCAGGCGCGCATGAGCGCGGGCCAGAACGCCGGAAAAATCGTTCTGACCTTCTGACACCGCGATTTTGTATTCCGTGACACCGCGCCGCTGCGCTACGTTTAGGCGGGCCCTTGGAGGCCGCCCGCGCATGTCGATTTCGCCCCGCTCCTGGGCCGCGCTTGTGTTCGCCGCGTTGAGCGCGGTGCTGCTCGCGCTCGTGCTCGGCTGGCGCTTGGAGCTTGCGCAAAACGCAGAGATGCTGGCCGATCGCGCCGCCATCAACGATCGCGTCGCGGCCGATGCAGCCGTGCGCACATTGATCGCGATGCGCCTGCGCGATCGCGCACAAGAGCTGCACCAGGAATCGCGCCTCGCCGCGATCGCGCAGAGCGATCCCGCGCTCGCCGAGTCCGTGCGCGCATTGGCCGATGCCGACCGCGCCGAGACGGCGGGCGCCGCGGCGCTTGTTCTGATTGCCGCCGCGCATGACCGCTCCGCCTACTATGAGAGCCTTGGCGACAGCGTCGACACACGGGGCGATGGAATTGTCTGGATCCTAGGCCCGCTGCTCGCGGTGGGGATCTTGGTTTCGCTCTATTCGTTGTTCTCCGACTGGCGCAGAGCGCACGCGGGACAGGCTGCCGAAGCACAAGCGCGCACACGTGCGGAAGAAAACGCGGCGGTAAAGACGTTGATGTTGGCGGCGGCGAGCCACGATGTGCGCCAACCGCTGCACGCGATGTCGTTGTTACTCTCCGCGCTCAAACGGCGCGTCGAAGGCGACGAACAAAAGCGCATCGTCGGGCGCATTGAAGAAGCTGCCGGCTCGCTGCGGCGGCTGTTTTCATCGCTCTTGGATGTGGCGCGGCTCGAAGCCGGCGTCGTCAGAGCAGATCCGCACGATTTCGCGCTTGAGCCGCTCCTTAAGCAACTGATCGATGAAGCGAGCGAGATCGGCGCACTCGCGAACACGCAGGTCTCGCTTGGCCCAGCCCCTTTCACGCTCGCCACCGATCCGCAATTGCTCGAAGCGATCGTGCGCAATCTGCTTTCGAACGCGGTGAAGGTTTCGCCTGGCGGCGCTGTGCGCGTGACCGCTGAGGCAGACGGCGCGCAGGTGCGCATCGAGGTGACGGATTCGGGCGCCGATCTTGACGCCGCCGCGCTCGACCGGCTGCTCGCAGGCCACAGCGAACCGAACGTGCGTGTTGGTCTCGGGCTCTTCATCGTGCGCGAGATGGCGAAGATCTTGGCGCTTGAGGTGCGTGCGCGCGCGGCGCCAACTGGCGGCGCGGTCGTTTCGGTGTTGGCGCCTGCCGCAACGGCCGCAACCACAGCGGCCGAGACCGCCCCCAGTTAAGACGGATATGTGTCAGCACGCTGCGGCGAAAGCGGCGCGCCACTCCAAATTCCGCGCCGAACGCGCTACATGGGCGCCATGACACAGAACTTTGTCCGCGCCCACCAGTTTGAGAGCCTTCAGAACTTCCGCGATTACGGCGGCTACGCCACGGCCGGCGGGCCACGCATGGCGGTGCAGCGCTTCTTTCGCAGCGCCAATCCCGCACTCGCGAGCGACGATGACCTCCGGCGCCTCGCCGACATGGGTCTGACGCACATCGTCGATCTGCGCCGGCCCGATGAGCGCCAACGCAACCCGTCGCGCCGCTGGGAAAACTTCGCCGCCTCCGTCGTCGAGAATGACGACGATCACGAGGGCGACGAAAGCTGGCACGGCTTCATGGCCGAGAGCGATCTCACGGCCGATGCGTTCCGCGGCTATCTCAACCGCTACTACCGGCGTGGGCCGCACCTGCCGCGCCACATCGATCTCTTCACGCGCTACTTCGATGCAGTGGCCGATGGCGACGGCGCGCTCTTGGTGCACTGCGCGGCCGGCAAGGACCGCACCGGCATGATCGTGGCGCTAACGCATACGCTGGCTGGCGTGCACGAAGACGACATCTTCGCCGACTTTCTGCTGACCAACGATCCCGAACGCTTCGCCAAGCACGGGCCCGTCTGGGCCGAAGCGATCGAAGCAGAGCACGGCAAGCGCCCCACGCAAGAAGCGATGGTGATCGCGATGGGTGTCGAGGCCGAATATCTCGCCGGCGCGCTAGGCGTGATCCGCGAGCAGCACGGCGACGTGCACAATTATCTGCGGGACGTGTTGGGCATCGACGAGGCCAAGCAGCGCCGCATCGAAAAGCGGCTGTTCGACTAGGTCAGCGAACCGGCTGGCAG
>CAZXNY010000030.1:0-9721 GCA_964642205.1 uncultured Caulobacteraceae bacterium | reverse complement strand
GGCGGCAGATCGCGCCCATCGCCATAAGTCGCGAACCCGTCCCCGCGCGCGGCCTGCGCAATCCCGGCTAGCGCAGAACCCGGCGCCGCGCTTTGTAAGGCGTCCTGCAAATCTTGTGGGACAGCGGATTCCGTTCCTCGCGACACGGGCGGCGCGAACGGAGCCGAAGCCATCGCAGGTGCAGCATCACGCCAGATCGAAACAACCGGCGCTGCATCCGGCTGCGCCGGAGCGCCGCGCCAAACAACGCGTGCGTAGAGCGCCGCCGCCAGAACGCCGCACACCCAGAGCGCGGCGAGCGCGAACGTCACGAAGCGAAGGCGCAGCGCGTCTCCCATCAGCGGAATGGCGGCTCATCGAAGCTGCGCAGCTTGCGCGAATGCAACTGAGCCTTCTCTCGCTTCAGTATTTCGATGGTCTCGATGCCGATGCGCAGGTGGGCGGCGACAGCGCGTTCGTAAAAGCGATCGGCGCCGCCCGGCAATTTGATCTCGCCGTGCAGCGGCTTGTCGGACACGCAAAGCAAAACGCCATACGGCACGCGCAGCCGGAAACCCTGCGTCGCGATGCACGCGCTCTCCATATCGACCGCGATGGCGCGCGATTGCGACAGCAGCTGACGCTCTTTCGAGAAATTGAGCTCCCAATTGCGGTCGGCGTACGAGACCACCGTTCCCGTGCGGAGGCGCCGTGATAGTTCGCCAGGCTCTTCGCCAGATGCGGCGCTCGCGGCCTGCTCGAGCGCGACTTGCACCTCGGCAATGGCCGGCACCGGAATCTCGAGCGGCACGTGATCGTCGAGAATGAAGTCGCGCCGCAGATAAGCGTGCGCCAGCACATAATCGCCGACGCGCTGTGTGTGCCGGAGGCCCCCGCAATGGCCGATCATCAGCCAGCAATGCGGGCGCAGCACCGCGAGGTGATCCGTCATCGTCTTAGCGTTGGAGGGGCCAACGCCAATGTTCACCAGCGTGATGCCGTCCCGATCGGGCGTGATCAGGTGATAGGCCGGCATCTGGTGATTGCGCCACGGCGCGTTGAGCGCGACGGCCTCCGCGTTGGGTGTATTCTTATCGACGCGAATCCGGCCAGGGCACGAGAGCACGATCCCCTCGCCTTCCTGCACGCGATGCACGCCATAGCGCACAAATTCTTCGACATAGCGCTGGTAGTTGGTGAAGAGGATCCAGGGCTGCACATCCTGCCACGGCGCGCCGGTGTAGTGATCGAGGCGCTTCAGCGAATAGTCCGTGCGCGGCGCATCGAAGAGCGCGAGCGGGCGCGCGCGATCGAGCCGCTCGATGCGCTGGCCATCGACCACTGCATCGCCAACCGCGGCAAGGCGCGGGATCGGGAAATGCCGCGCCAATTCCGCGCTCGGTGTCGCATCGAGATCGACGGCGGAGTCGAGCGCGAATGCGTAGGGAATTTCGCTCTCGCTCGTGCCGACGGAGATGGTCGCGCCGTAATCGCTGACGAGCAGGCCAAGCTGTTCGATCAGGTACTCACGAAAGAACGCTGGTTGCGTGATCGAAACTTCGTAATCGCCAGGCCAGATCAATTGGCCGTAGGCGCGCGGCGCCTTCGGCGGCGGCGCCCCGCCCTCATAGGCGACACGCAATTCGGGATAGCGAAAAAGTGCGCGCTCGGCGGCGCTTGGGGCCACGCCTTCTTTGGCGAAGCGCTGCACGGCGCGGCGGAGCGCCGCCAACGCGCGTTCATGAGCGGCTTCCAGCGCATCGACCGCGTCTGCGGGCGTCATGGTTCGGTTCATGGCCGATTAGAGGCGCGCCGCGCCTCCCGTCAACACTCCGCGCGCCGCGCGCTACGAGACGCGCGGGATCGGATCGACGAGGCGCGAGCGGCGATAGGCGGTGTGGCGGAGCGTGCGGTCCGTTCCGTCGCGCTGCAGACGGCGGGTCTCGTCCATGAAGAAGAAGCCCATCCGCGGCCGGTAGCGGTAGCTGGTTTCGACCCGCACGACGCTCGTGCTCGGCAAACGCATCGCATCCGGCATTTCGGCGTTTGGCACGATCGCCCCCGCCATCAATTGCGAGAAGCTGCTGGAGCCGCACGAATTGCCGGCCATCAGCGCGCACCGCTCGGACCAGACGACGCGGCCCTGGCGGGTGGCGTCGAACTGGATCGACGTGATGCGCACATCGAGGCCGACAGGATTGTCCGGGAACATGAGCGGCGTCGCCGCCGCCCAGAGCCCGGCGACCTCATCGTTCGACACTTCCGTATCACGCGAAATGACATCCGCCAGCGAGGCGGCGGTGTTCTCAGCGCGCCGGTTGCTTTGCAGAATGTTGACGATCTCGACCGAGCCGAGGAGCAACAGCACCATCATCGGCAGGATCAACGCGAATTCGACCGCCGCAAGACCCTTGCGATCGCCCGCGAAACGATTGAGGCGCTGAAGAAGCATCATGGTGCGGGCGCCACCGGCCAGGGCTCGTTTCGGAAAAGAATTGTCGAGGTCAGCAACCGCCGGTCAGAACCGACATTCGCGAAGAACTGGTTGAAGTACGGCGTCACCAGGTTCCACTGGTAGAAGCCGCGCACCAGAACGATCTGTGAGGGCTGACCCGGGTTGTAGCCAAAGTTCGATGTGTTCATCGTGCCGTTGGCGTTGAGCGGGTTCGGGTTCGCGACGGCGACGAAGCTGTCGTAGCTGTCGACGTCGATCATCAGATTGTTGCACGCCATCGCGAGGAAGCGGTTGAGCTCGGTGCAAATCTCTTGGCGCAGCTGCGCCTCGCTCATGTTCTGCGACTGCACCTCGCCGGTACGGATCCGGCGCGAGGTTTCACTCATCGCGTAGTCGAGCGAGGTCTGCGCAAAGCCGATCATCGTGACTTCGGCGATCGCCAGCAGGAGCCAAATGAACGGCCCCAGGACGAGCGCGAATTCAACCGCGGCGGCGCCCTCTTTGGCGCGCGCAAAGCGGCGGCCGCTTTTGATGAAATGCAGGCGCATGCCCGCATTCAAGCGCAAAAGGTTTTAGATCAGGTCAAAGCAGAAGGTGAATTTTATTCACGCTTTCCGTGGGTTTACGCTGCCTCAGTTGCCAGATGTCGCGGTTGAGTTGCGCGTGGTGATCTGGCCATTGGCGCGCGCGAACGAGCCATCGCCATCGCCGATATCGGGCCGCGGCCGGCACAGCGGCGAGCAATCGACGCGCGCCGTTTCCGTGCCGCGCGTGACCATGACGGCGTTGCTCTCGTCGGGCGTGACCGTGACGCGCCCATTATAGATAGTGCGCCCATCGGCGCCGACGACGAGCAAATTTGTCGAGCCATACGACCGGCCGGTGACGAACAAGAGCCGATCGTTCTGAACCGAGACACCAGCTATCGATGGATTGCCGATCGCGACGCCCTGCGCCGGCGACGAGAGCCGGAGCGGCGCGGCGGAGTCGAGCCTCACATATATATCTTGTGCGAGTGCGTTGCCGGCGAGCGCGAGCGAGGCGGCTGCAAACGCTGCAGCGCGGACAAACCAGGGCTTCGCCATGCACACGTCTCCGAAACTTTGACGGTCATCGCTACGCCGGAATGGTTGCCCAATCGTTGATGGACCGTGTTCACATCCGGGCAAGACTTTGCACATGTCTTCGATGTTATAGTTACTACCGCTTTACTACGAATACTTCAGAATTCGCCCCGATCTCAACACATTCTTAGTCCCGCGCAGGTATTGTCCACGTGTCTGGAACGGGACGTCGGGTGCGGCGCCCATCGAGACTGGTGAGAGCACTCGACATCGGAGCTACACATGTTGAACCTGAAGAAATTCCTCAAGAACGAAGACGGCGCCACGGCTATCGAATACGGCCTGATCGCCGCCCTTATCGCGGTCGTGATCATCGCGGCCGTCAGCGCCCTCGGCGGTGAAATCTCGACGACGTTCACGAACATCGACGACGCGATGTCCACGGCGAACTCGCAGTAATCACTCTAAGCGGCTGGGAGCGCCACGCGCGCTCCCAGCAGCCCCTCTCCTCAACTCTTTCCAAGGCCGCTCTCGAGCGGCCTTTTCTTTTGCGCAAAACCTTTCGCTTTCGCACCGATCGGGCGCAACAATGACTGCGCCGTTTGCGGACGTTGCATTTTCGTTTCTGCGCCGCACGTCCGTTCATCTTTCGGCAAGCGGCGCATGCGCGTATCATGCAAATGCTTGACGTGCTTGCGCCGGCCTTCTTCGCGGGCCTCCTCCTCTTCGCGGCCGCCAGCGACATCGCGACGATGAAGATTCCAAACTGGATCTCGATCGCGATGGCCGCCTCTTATCCTGTTCTTGCGCTCATCTCCGGCGCCTCGTGGGCACTGATCGGCATGCATGTCGGTTTCGGCGTGCTCATGTTGATCGTGTGCTTTGCGCTTTTTCAGTTCGGCGTGTTCGGCGGCGGCGACGCTAAGTTGATCGCGGCCGCCGCGGCCTGGACCGGATATGAGACCTTCGCGCCGTTTCTGTTGTGGACCGCGCTCGCGGGCGGCCTTCTCGCGCTCTCTTTGATGATGGCGCGTCAGGTGATCGCACCGAACGAGACGCGCCCAGCTTTCGTCAATCGCTTGTTAAGGCCCAAAGGCGGCGTGCCCTACGGCGTTGCTATCGCGGTCGGCGGCTTCGCGGCGATCGCCGCCGCGTACGCGCCCGCAGCGTTAACATTGCTTTAGCCATGAGCATGATCAGGTCGCCCAAGGGATTC
The DNA here is from genome assembly GCA_964642205.1 of uncultured Caulobacteraceae bacterium. Taxonomy (GTDB): domain Bacteria; phylum Pseudomonadota; class Alphaproteobacteria; order Caulobacterales; family Aquidulcibacteraceae; genus JBEVOS01. Next base: position 5,007 of record CAZXNY010000030.1, on the reverse strand, counting down.
TCGACGCACCCGCGGCAAAAGGAGCACGTATGTCAGCGCGCCAGCTGATCATCTTGGCCGTCGCCTTCGTCGCCGCGATCGGCGCCTTGTTCGTTATTCGCGGCATGAACCAGCCGCGTCCCGAACCGGATTCGGCCGAGCAGATCGCCATCGACGGCCAGCAGGTTCTGGTGATGACGCGTGACGTGCCGCAAGGCGCGGCGCTCACCGCGAGCGACATGGCGTGGCGTCTCTTCCCACAGGAATCCGTGACGGATCAGTTCGTGCGGCAGGCCAATACGCCAGAGGCGCAAACGCAATTCGCCGGCGCCGTGACGCGGCGCTCCTTCGCCGCTGGCGAGCCGGTGATCGCCGGTTCAGTTGTTCTGCCGGACGGTCGCGGGTTTCTCGCCGCGCAACTCGCGCCTGGCTACCGCGCGACCTCGATTGAGATCGAGCCGCAATCGGCTGCCGGCGGCTACATCCAGCCCAACGATCGCGTCGATGTGCTCGTCACGATCAAGACGCGCCTCGAGGGCGATGGCGCACAAGAGCAAGTGCACACAGAGGTGGTGCTTGCGGATGTGCGCGTGCTCGCGCTCGACGACACGGTGCAGACGCAAGCAACCGGCGATGCGCCGACGCGCGTCACGGCCGCCGTCGCGGTGCTTGAGTTGAGCCAAAACGACTCCGCGGTCATCGCGTCCGCACAGCAGCGCGGCGACATCTCGCTCGCCCTGCGCGGCGTCGAGGCGGAAACCGCCAACATGCGCGTGCCCTCCGCATCGCCGCACGCCACCGGCGGCGAGCGCGGCGGTGGTGGCGGCATCATAGTGCACGCTTACGGGCGCACCGGGGGAAGATCATGACGAACCGCCGCAAAGCATCCGGAGTAGCGGCCCTCTCCGCGCTCATGGCGCTTGCGCCGCCGCTTGCGTCCGCGCAGACGGCGGAAACGCAGACGATGCGGATCACGCAAAGCGGCTGGGGCTCTGCTTCAGCTTCTCTCATTCTACCGTTCGGCAAAGCCGCGATCATCGACCTGCCGGCAGATGCGCGCGACGTGCTGCTCTCAAACCCGAACATTGCTGACGCGGTCGTGCGTACGCCGCGCCGCATCTATGTGCTCGGCCGCGCGCTCGGCACGACGAACGCGTTCTTCTTCGACGGGGCGGGCCGCCAAATCGCGATCGTTGAGATCCGCGTTGAGCCTGATGTTTCGGCGCTGAACGACCTCCTCCGCCGGCAGAACCCGGACTCGGTGATCACGGCCGAAGCTGTGAACGGTTCGATCGTTCTCACGGGCACAGTTGAGAGCGCCGCCGCGGCTGACCGCGCGGTGCAGATGGCGCAAACCTTCCTTGGTGTCGCGGGCGGCGCGGGCGCGGGCCCAGGCACAGCGCCGGGCGGCGGCAACACGCCAGGCACCCAGGCGGCAGGCGGCGTCCCGCTTCGCATCGTCAACCTCATTCAGGTTGAGGGCAGCGAACAAGTGATGGTGCGCGTGCGCGTCGTCGAGATGAGCCGCACGCTGGTGCGCCAGCTTGGCGTCAACCTCAACTACAACGAGATCGCCAACACGCTGCTGCCCGACGATGCGTTCGTGAATGTGGCGACGCAGAACGGTTTCTCGATCGCCGGGCGCTTGCTCGGCGGCGTCACGGCCTCCGGCGGTGTTGCCGAGACAATCCTTCAGCCAAACTCGCTCACCTATCCGGGCATGAGCGCGACCGGCGGCGCTTCAATGAACGAGGCGATGGTTGGCGGCTACACCTTCGACAACGGCGGCACGGTCGATCCGATCGACAACGTGACCACTTACGGCCCCGCAACGGCGCGCACCAATCGCCAAACCGACGCGTCGATCCAGGCGTTCGAGCGCGCTGGGCTTCTGCGTATTCTGGCCGAACCGAACCTCACGGCCATCTCCGGCGAGAGCGCGCGCTTCCTGGCGGGCGGCGAATTCCCGGTGCCCGTGAACAGCGACGACGGGCAGATCTCCGTTGAGTTCAAGCCGTTCGGTGTTGGCCTCGCCGTCACGCCGATCGTGCTCTCGGGCGGACGCATCTCGCTCAAGCTCTCGACGGAAGTCAGCGAGCTCACCAGCGATGGCGCGATCGCCACGGGTGACACGCCCGTGCGCAACGCGGACGGCACCACGACGGTCATTCGCGGCATCACCATCCCTGCTCTGCAAGTGCGGCGCGCGGAAACAACGGTGGAAATGCCTTCCGGCGGCGCGATCGTGATGGCGGGCCTCATCCGCGAGAGCACGCGCCACGCCATGGAAGGCCTGCCGGGCGCGATGAACGTTCCAGTGCTCGGATCGCTCTTCCGCTCACGCGACTTCATGAACAACGAAACCGAACTGGTGATCATCGTGACGCCCTATCTGGTGCGCGCAACATCGCCAGACCAGCTGCGCACGCCGTCGGACGGCTTCCTCAATCCGAGCGAAGGGCAAGCGCTCTTCCTTGGCCGTCTCAACACCGTCTACCGCGGCGAAGACAGCGCCGCCGCGCAGGAAACCGCATCCAACCGCCGCCGTCTCAACGGGCCGGCCGGCCATGTGATCCCGTGAGGAGCACGCAGATGACCTCCAAACTCCTCCTTGCTGGCGCGGCCCTCGCTTCGCTCGCGGCATGCGCAAGCGTGCCAGAGCCGGCGCCTGGCGAAACGCCCGTCGCATCAGCGGCCGACCGCCACCGTATTTCGGTGGTGCAGGCTGGCGATCGCATCGATGTGCCGGTCGCCTCTTCCGATATGTCGCTGACGCCGCAAGCGCGTGCCCAACTCGCGACCTTCGCCAGCCGGTACGTCCGCACAGGCCATGGCGCGCTGGTGATGAGCACGCCTTCTGGCGGCGCCAATGCAGACGCCGCAGCACGCATCGCCCACGAAACGCGCATGCGCCTCACCGAGGCAGGCGTGCCCTACGCGGCCATTGCCGGCTCGAGCTACGACGGTTCGGGCGCTGCTGACGCGCCGATCGTGCTCAGCTTCACGCGCTATGAAGCGACCGCGCCGTCCTGCGCTCCGCTCTGGGAGCAGGACCTCGCGCACCAATCGAACAACCAGCCTTACGCGAGCTTCGGCTGCTCGAGTGCGGCCAATCTCGCGGCGATGATCGAAGATCCGCACGATCTCATCGCGCCGCGCAACGAAGACGCACGCGACGGCGCACGCCGCGCGACGGTGATGGATGCGTATCGCCGCGGCGAGCCCACGGGGGCCGCGCGCGGTGAAGACGAACGCGTAACAATCAGCAACGCGGTGCAGTGAGGCCCAATCGATGACAGGCTCGCGTGCAGACCTTTCCTGGAGCGTCGACGAGACGGACGATGAGTTCGTGCTCGAAGACGATGAGAGCTTCGGCCTTGGCGACCTCGAAACCGCCGACGAAGCGCCCCCGCCGTTCGACGCCGATCCGGCGAACGACTCGGTTGAAGAGGTCGAAGACCCGTTCGGCCTGACGGCCGCGCCCGCGCCCGCCGTGATGGACGGCGGCGTCGTCACCGAACAGCCGATCCCGCGCATCACCATCCACGCCGCGTGCGACCGCCCGGAAATCGCGCGCCTCGTGCAGGGCGCTGCTGGCGATCGACGGCTCGCCAAAGCCGAATGCATCGTCGAGATGGGCGGCATCGATGCGGCGCTCGCGCGTTTCTCGTCGCAAGCAAGCCCCAACCTCCTGATCATCGACACCGTGCAGCAAGGCAGCGCCATGCTGCGCAGCCTCGATCGCCTCGCCCAGGTGATCGAAGAAGGCACCAAGGTCGTCATCATCGGCGCCGTCAACGACATCGCGCTCTTCCGCGAGCTGATGCGCCGCGGTGTTTCCGAATACATCGTGCCGCCGATCCAGCCAGTCGAGCTGATCCGCGCGATCTGCAACCTCTATGTCAGCCCGGACAAGCCCTTCGCGGGCCGCGTGATCTCCGTGATCGGCGCGCGCGGCGGCGTCGGCGCATCGACGCTGGCGCACAACCTCGCTTGGTCGATCGCAGAGCGCCAAGAAGCCGGCGCGACTTTGATCGATCTCGATCTTTCGTTCGGCACGGCCGCGCTCGATTTCAACCAGGACCCGCCCCAATCGGTGGCCGACGCCCTGCTCGCGCCTGATCGCGTGGACGACGTGCTCCTTGAGCGCCTCACCACCAAGCACACAACGCGTCTGCAGATGCTCACTGCGCCCGCGACGCTGGAGCGCGAGTTCGAGATCGATCCGAGCGCATTCGAGGTTGTTATCGACCGTGTGCGCCGCTCGAGCCCGTTCGTCGTGCTCGATCTGCCGCACACCTGGTCGAGCTGGGTCAAGCAGACGCTGCTTTCGTCGGATGAAGTGATCATCGTCGGCGCGCCCGATCTCGCGAGCTTGCGGAACGCCAAGAACGTCATCGACCTGATGCGCGCGATGCGTCCCTACGACAACGCTCCGCACATGGTTCTGAACATGACGGGCGTCCCCAAGCGCCCGGAAATTCCGTTCAAGGATTTCGCCGAAGCGCTCGGTTCCGAACCAGTGCAATCCATCATGTTCGAACCTTCGCTGTTCGGCATGGCCGCCAACAACGGCCAGATGATCGGCGAGGTGCAGCCGCTGCACAAAACGGCAGTGGCGATCGATCAGCTCGCAGCGATGCTGACGGGCCGGCGTCCGCTCGAGGTCAAGAAGAACCAAATCGGCGTGCGCATTCCCTTCCTGAAGCGGTGAGCATTTGAATGTTCGGTAAGCGCAGTCTCGGTGACGGTCCGGCGAATGACGCGCAAAGCGCGCCCGTAGCCACGCCAGCGAGCGCGCCGCGCCCTGCAGCGCCCCCTGTGGCGCGCGCAACGCCCGCGCCGGCCGCGCCGCGCCCGCAAGCACAGGCCCCAGCGCCCGCCGCCGCACCAAAGCCTCGCGCCGCGCCCGCCGCGCCTCCGCAGACCGAGGGCGATAGCGCGCACGAATATCGCTCGGAAGCGTACTACCGGGTCAAATCGACGATCTTCAACGCGCTGATCGAAACGATCGATCTGGCGCAACTG
>CAZXNY010000029.1:0-13973 GCA_964642205.1 uncultured Caulobacteraceae bacterium | reverse complement strand
CATGCCGTTCGTGGAAGCGGCGCTGCAGGGCGGGGCGCGTCTTGGGTTCTACAAGGCGCTGCCGATCGAAACGCAGCCCGACAGCCAAATGGCCGTGACGCGCGATGGCCGGGCTTCGGCGTGGGCGCTGCACTGCCCAGGCATCGTCTCGATGGCGCGCTCGGACGATGCGAACTCGGCCAACAGCCAGTTCTTCATTATGCGCGCGGCCTATCCCTCGCTCGACAAGCGCTACACGCCGTGGGGCCGCGTCGTATGGGGCATGCCGGCCGTTGCGGCGCTCGCCGTCGGTGAGCCGCCGGCGAACCCGGACCGCATGCTCACGGTGCGCGTTGCGTCCGACTTGCCGGAAGCCGAGCGCGCGCCGATCTATCTGATGCGCACCGACAGCCAGGATTTCCGCCGGCTCCTGCAGGAGACGCGCGGCGATCGGGGTGCCGATTTCTCGGTGTGCGATGTTGAAATTCCTGCCCGCGTTCCCGGGCAACGCAGTCCTTCGGAGAGACGCTGGTGGTCGATAATTCCGCTGATCAACTGATCATGACGCTTCCTACGGGCGAGGTTGTCATCAAGCTGCGCCCCGATCTGGCGCCGAACCATGTCCAGCGCATCGTCGAGCTCTCGGGCGAGGGTTTCTACGACGGCGTGCCGTTTCACCGCGTGATCGATGGCTTCATGGCGCAAGGCGGCGATGGCGGCCGCCGCAATGGCACGGGCGGCTCCACCAAGCCGAACTTGCGTTCGGAGTTTTCGGCCGAGCCGCATGTGCGCGGCGTGTGCTCGATGGCGCGCACCAACGATCCGCACTCGGCCAATTCGCAGTTCTTCATCTGCCTCGACGACGCGACGTTCCTCGACCGGCAATACACGGTTTGGGGCGAGGTCGTGTCCGGCATGGAGCACGTCGACGCGCTCCCGAAGGGCGAGCCGCCGCGCAATCCCGGCGCGATCGTGACGATGCGGCCGGCGTGACAGCTGATCTCGCAGCGCGCTGGCGCGCGCTTGCGGGCGGCGCGGAGGATGTCGGCGCACGGCTGATCGCCGCCTACGGCGAGCCGCACCGGCGTTATCATGGACAAAGCCACGTGCGGTGGCTGCTCGAAGAGCAAGACCGGCGCGCGAGCGTGATCGCGGACGCGGCCTATGTGGGCTTCGCGATCTGGTTTCACGACGCGATCTACGATCCGGCGCGCGCGGACAACGAAGAACTGAGCGCGCAATGGGCTGAGCGTGAGCTGGCGACGCTCGCGCCGGCGCTCGCTGCGCGCGTCGCGGCGCTGATCCGGCGCACCAAGAACCACATGGAGGGCGACGCCTCCGGCGATGAGGCGCTTTTCCTCGATATGGACATGGCGATCATTGGGGCGCCACGCGTCGATTACGTCGCCTACGCCGCGGGCGTCCGCGCGGAATATGCGCATGCGCCGGATGCGGCGTTCATCGCAGGGCGGGGCGCGTTCCTCGACGCACAACTGGCGCGGCCGCGGCTCTTCCGCACCGACCTTTATGAGACCGAGTGCGGCGCTATCGCCCGCGCCAACATGACGTTCGAACGGGCCGAGCTTGCCAAGGGCAAGCTGATCGTGCCGTAAGGCGGCGATGCGCGTCGATCTGTTCGATTTCGAACTGCCCGAGGAGCGGATCGCGCTTGAACCGGCGCGGCCGCGCGAAGCCGCGCGCCTGCTGGTCGCGCCGCCGGAGGGCGCGTTCATCGACAGTGTCGTGCGCGATGCGCCCGCGCAGTTTCGCCCCGGCGATCTCATCGTGTTCAACGACACGCGCGTCATTCGCGCGCGTCTGCGCGGCGTGCGCCTTCGCGACGAATTGAGCGTGCCGGTAGAAGCAACGCTGCTGCGCCGGGAGAGCGCCTCGCGTTGGACGGCGCTCGCCAAGCCCGGCAAGCGGCTGAAGGAAGGCGACCGGCTGCGCTTCGGCGCGTGCCGCGACGGCGCGTGCGCGGCCGATGAGCTGGACGCGATGCTGATCGAAAAGCGCGAGGGCGGCGAGGTGCTGCTCGCGTTCGATCTTGCGGGCGCCGATCTCGACGCAAGCATCGCCGCGCATGGCGCGATGCCGCTGCCGCCCTACATCGCCGGCAAGCGCGCTGAGAGCGCAGCCGACGACGCGGACTATCAGACCGTGTTTGCGGCGCGCGATGGCGCGGTCGCTGCGCCGACGGCGGGACTGCACTTCACGCCGGCGCTGCTTGAAGCGCTCACGGCGCGCGGCGTCGAAAGCGCGCGGGTGACGTTGCATGTCGGCGCAGGAACGTTTCTGCCGGTGAAGACGAACGATACGGCCGAGCACGTCATGCATTCGGAGTGGCGGGAGATTCCGCCGGAAACGGCGGCGGCCGTGAACCGCGCCCACGCCGAGGGCCGGCGGGTGATCGCAATTGGTACGACCGCGCTGCGGAGCCTGGAATCCGCTGCGAATGAAGATGGCCGTGTGCGCGCCGAAACGGGCGACACGGACATCTTCATCACGCCCGGCTATCGCTTCCGCGCCGTCGATGGCCTTTGGACGAACTTCCATTTGCCGCGTTCGACGTTGTTCATGCTGGTGAGCGCCTTCGCGGGCCTTGAGCGCATGCATGCCGTCTACGCGCACGCGATCGCGCACAGCTATCGGTTCTATTCCTACGGCGACGCCAGCTTGCTGTGGCGCGCGTCATGAGCGTCTTCCCGCTCACCATCGAAGCAACCAATGGCGCGGCGCGCGCATGCGTGTGGCAAACGCCGCGCGGCGCCGTGCAAACGCCGACCTTCATGCCGGTGGGCACGGCAGGCACCGTGAAGGGGCTCCTGATGGATCAGGTGCGCCAAGCCGGATCGCAAATCGTGCTCTCGAACACGTATCACTTGATGCTGCGCCCGGGCGCCGAGCGCGTCGCGCGGCTGGGCGGCTTGCACAAGTTGATGGGCTGGGATGGCCCGATCCTGACCGATAGCGGCGGCTATCAAGTGATGTCGCTCGCGACGCTGCGAAAGCTCGACGAGAAGGGCGTGACGTTCCGAAGCCATGTCGATGGCGCCGCTTATGAGCTGACGCCGGAACGCGCGATCGAAATTCAGGCCGATCTCATTGGCGCGGATATCTCGATGCAGCTCGATGAGTGCCCCAAGCTGCCTGCGCCGCGCGCGGACGTTGAGAAAGCGATGGAGCTGTCGCTGCGCTGGGCCGCGCGGTGCAAGACCGCGTTCGGCGCGCGCGACAAGCAGAGTCTGTTCGGCATCGTGCAAGGCGGCGTCGATCCCGAACTGCGCGCGCGCTCTGCGCAGGCGCTGACAGCGGAAGGTTTTGACGGCTATTCCGTTGGCGGTCTCGCGGTTGGTGAACCGCGCGAGGCGATGTGCGCGACGCTCGACGTCACCGTGCCGCTGCTGCCGCCGGATCGCATTCGCTATCTCATGGGCGTCGGCAAACCGATCGATCTGGTGGAAGCCGTGTGGCGCGGCATCGATATTTTCGACTGCGTTCTGCCGACGCGCTCAGGCCGTCACGGTCAAGCGTGGACCGATGACGGTCCAATCAACATCACCAATGCGCGTTTCGCGGAGGATGCTGCGCCGCTCGACGAAGCGAGCGATTGCCCGGCGAGCAGCGGCTACGCGAAGGCCTATCTGCATCACTTGTTCAAAGCGGGCGAACTGCTCGGCCAAGTGCTGCTGTCCTGGCACAACATCGCGTACTACCAATCGCTGATGCGCCGGATGCGGGCGGCGATCGTCGCGGGAACGCTCGATGATTTCCGCGCGGACTTTCTCGCACGCAATCGCGGCGCCTAGCCGGGCGGCGGTGCTGGCGTCACGCCCGGGCAGTCGAGCGCAAGCCCATAGCCGCGCAGGAACGAGCGGCGCGTTTCACCCATCGCATACGCCGCCGCAACGCGCCGGTCAGCGGCGCTTGCGCCGGAGATGCGGCGCACGAAGGAGCGGTATGGGACGAGATCGGCCGCTGCGCCTGCGACGGCGCCCACGGCGTAGTCCCCGGCCTGGCCGCTGATGCGCGCGGCAAGGTGCTGCTCTTGGCCGGGCTGGTAGCTCTCGGCGCCGAGGATCGCGTCGAGCCGCGCGATCTCCGCCAGCACGGCGGTGCAATCGGCCGCCACCGCGTCTGTCTTGTACGGGTAGTTGAGCGTGCGCAGCATTTCGGGCGCCTCGGCGCGGCGAATGAGCCCGACATCGCGCAGAGGCGTCGTCGCGGCATGGGTGAAGCTGTCGTCATTTTCCCCGCGCTGTGTTTCCGGGGAAGACGCGCAGCTTGCCGTGAGCGTCACGAGCGCAAAAGCGGCGACGGCGAGAACGCGCATGCGGAAATTCCCCAGTAAAGTGGCGGCGAGCGACCTTGGCCGAGCATCCTGTGAGGCGCAACGCGCTTGCGCCGTGACGCGCGAAACGGCCTAGAAGGGCGCATGCTGCCGATTGAGGCCGTTCTTCCTGAGTTGTGCGCCGCTTTGGTGCGCACAAACGCCGCCGTGCTCGCCGCGCCCCCTGGCGCGGGCAAGACGACGCGCGTGCCGCTCGCGCTGCTTGATGCGCCGTGGCGCAGCGATGGGCGCATCCTTGTGCTCTCGCCACGCCGCATCGCGGCGCGCGCGGCGGCAGCGCGGATGGCGGCCACGTTGGGAGAGCGCGTCGGCGAGCGCGTGGGCTTTCGCGTGCGGCTCGAAAGCCGCGTGTCCGCGAAAACGCGCATCGAGGTCGTCACCGAAGGCGTGTTCACGCGCATGATCTTGGACGACCCCGCACTCGATGGCGTCGCGGCGGTGCTGTTCGATGAGTTTCACGAGCGCAGCCTGGAGGGCGATCTCGGGCTTGCGCTCGCACGCGACGCGCAGAGCGGGTTGCGGGAAGATCTGCGCATTCTGGTGATGTCGGCCACGCTCGATACGGCGCGGATTGCGGCGCTGCTCGGCGATGCGCCGGTGATCGCGTCCGAAGGGCGCATGCACCCAGTCGCCGTGCGCTACCGGCCGCGCGAGGCGCGGGCGCGGCTTGAGGACGACGTAGCGGCGGCCGTGCGTTCGGCGCTGCGCGACGAAACCGGTTCGCTGCTCGTGTTCTTGCCAGGCGCGCGGGAGATCGAGCGCACGGCCGGCCTGTTGCGCGAGAGCGTGCGCGATCCGAATGTCGATGTTCGCCCGCTCTATGGCGCACTCGATCCGCGCGTGCAGGACGACGCGATCGCGCCTGCGCCTGCCGGACGGCGCAAGATCGTGCTCGCAACGTCGATTGCGGAGACGAGCCTCACGATTGAGGGCGTGCGGGTGGTGATCGATGCGGGGCTGTCGCGGCGCACGCGCTACGAGCCCGGGCTTGGCCTGACGCATCTGGAAACGACGCGCGCGAGTTTGGCGTCGGTGACGCAGCGCGCTGGCCGAGCTGGCCGTTTGGAGCCAGGCGTGTGCATCCGGTTGTGGAGCGAAGGCGAAACGCGCGCGCTCGCCGCCTATGACCGGCCGGAAATGCTCGACGCCGATCTTTCATCGCTGGCGCTCGATCTTGCATCATGGGGCGTGGCCGAGCCGAGAGCTTTGACTTGGCTCGATCCGCCGCCGTCTGCGGCGTGGGCCGAAGCAGTCGCAACGCTTGAAGCGCTTGCCGCACGCACGGCCGATGGACGTTTGACCGAGCACGGTGCAGCGCTCGCGAAGACGCCGCTCGAGCCGCGGCTTGCGCACATGCTGCTCACGGCGCGGGAGGACGGCGACGGTCCTCTCGCGGCGCGTCTCGCTGTGTTGTTGACCGAGCAAGGCTTGGGCGGGCGCGATGCGGACTTGCGGGCGCGTTTGCGCGCGTTCGGCGATGCGCGCGGCCAGCGCGCGGAGGCGGCGCGGCGTCTCGCCGAGCGCCTGGGCGGGAGGGGCAATGCCGATCCTGAACGTGCGGGCCCAGTGCTCGCGCTGGCGTTCCCCGATCGCGTTGCGAAGGCGCGCGGCGCCGGGCGCGCGGATTTTCTGATGGCGAACGGGCGCGCGGCCGGTTGCGACGAGGCCGATCCGTTGGCGCGCGAACCGTATCTTGTGATTGCCGATGCGACCGGACGCGCGGACCGCACGCAGATTCTGGCGGCCGCGCCGATTGCGCTGAGCGAGATCGAACGGCTGTTCGCCAAGCAGATCGAGACGCGCGCCGATGTTTCGTTCGATAGTGCGACAGGCGCGGTGCGCGGGCGGCGCGCGCGGCGTTTGGGGCGAATCGTGCTGAGCGAGGGCCCGCTCGAAGCGATCGCGCCGGCGGAGATTGAGACCGCTCTGATCGATGCTGTCGCTCGCGCGGGGCTTGGCGTGCTGCCGTGGGACGAGCATGCGGCGAACGTTCGGGCGCGCGTCGCGCTGCTGCGCGGGATCGACGGCGCGGACGCGTGGCCGGATTGGAGCGACGCCGCGCTCACCGAAAGTCTGGCGGCGTGGCTGCCGGTGAGCGGCGTGCGGCGGCTCTCGGATTTTGCAGGCAAACTTGGCGGCGCCCTGGAGTCGCAGCTTTCGTTCGCGCAGCGCCAACGTCTTGCGAGCGCGGCGCCGGCGCGGTTCGAAACGCCAGCCGGCGGCTCGCATCGGATCGACTACACGCATGAGGGCGGGCCGGCGGTGGAGGTGCGGTTGCAGGAATTGTTCGGCGTGACGGCGCATCCAATGCTGGCCGATGGGCGTGCACCGCTGACACTGAAGCTGACCTCGCCAGCGGGGCGGCCGGTGCAGACGACGCGGGACTTGCCGGGTTTCTGGCGCGGTTCGTACGCTGACGTGAGAACGGACATGCGCGGGCGCTACCCCAAGCATCCGTGGCCGGAGGATCCCACGAGCGCGCCGCCAACGCGCCGTGCTAACCCGAAGGGCACATGATGAACCTTCCCACCATCGAAGATGTCCGCGCAGCGGCGGAGCGGATCGCGGACGTGGCGCGCAACACGCCGCTGCTGCGCTGCGACGCGCTCGACGATGCGGCGGGCGCCAAGGTGTGGGTGAAGGCAGAGTGCTTGCAGCAGGGCGGCGCGTTCAAATTGCGCGGGGCGGTGAATGCTGTCTCGGCGCTGGGCGCGGACGGACGCAAGAACGGCGTGCTCGCGTATTCTTCTGGCAACCACGCGATCGCCGTTGCGACTGCGGCGAAGCTCTTTGGCGTGCCGGCGGTGATCGTGATGCCCGCGGACGCGCCGCGCGCGAAGCTGGAACGTACGCGCGCGCTCGGCGCTGAGGTCGTGACCTATGATCGTGTGCGCGAGAGTCGCGAGGAAATAGGCCAGCGCATCGCGCGCGAACGCGCGCTGCCGCTGGTGAAGCCGTTCGACGATCCGTTCGTGATGGCCGGGCAAGGCACGATTGGGCTTGAGCTGGCGGCGGCGCTGCCATCGCTCGATGCGGTGTTCGCGCCGGCGAGCGGCGGCGGCTTGGCGGGCGGGATCGCAACGGCGTTGCCGGGCGTGAAGGTCTTTGCGGTTGAGCCTGCTGAACACGACGACATCGCGCGGTCATTGGAAGCGGGGAAGATCGTGTCCAATGCGCCCGGCGTCCGGTCGATCTGCGATGCGCTGCTGGTGGAGCATATGAGCGAGCTGACATTCGCGGTCGCGCAGGCGCGGCTCGCGGGCGCGGTGAGCGTGACGGACGATGAGGCGTGCGCCGCGATGCGCTTTGCGTTCGAGGAGTTGAAGCTTGTGCTGGAGCCGAGCGGCGCGACATCGCTCGCTGCCGTGCTGACGCACAAAGCCGATATAGCAGGCAAGACCGTCGCTGTCGTCGCGAGCGGCGGCAATGTTGACGCCGAAGCGTTCGCGGCGGCGCTCGCTCAGTAGCGGCCGCGCCGCAGGTCCTGCTCGATCGTGATCGGCGTCGGCGTGCCGGCGAGGCGGTGGCGGTAGACCTGCAGGTTTTCCATCACACGCTGCACGTAATTGCGCGTCTCGTTGAACGGGATGAGTTCAACCCAATCGACGACATCGACACTGGAGGAGCGCGGATCGCCCCAATCGGCGATCCACTCGCGCGCACGGCCCGAGCCTGCGTTGTACGCGGCGATCGCGAGCACGTAGGAGCCGCCGAAATCGTTCACCAGATCGCCGAGATGCGCCGAGCCGAGCGTGACGTTGTAGGCAGGATCGCTCGTGAGCACGCCAGGGCCGGAATAGCTCATGCCTTCGCGGCGCGCCTGTAAGCGGGCCGTCGCGGGCATCAGTTGCATGAGGCCGCGCGCGCTGGCGTGGCTGACAGCGCCTGCCTCGAACTCACTTTCTTGACGGATGATCGCGTGCACGAAAGCGGGCTCCGCGCGCCCAGGCGTGCGCGCTCCCGGCGGCAGGTCCATAAGCGGATAGGCGGCGTTCGCCGCGACGACGCCCCGGAAAAGCCCAGCCTTGGCGTTGCGCAGTGCTGTGCGCGGATAGCCGAGATCGCGCGACATCTGCGCGAGCGCTTCGATCTCCTGGGGATCGTCGAGCCGGTCATCGAGGTAGTAGGCGACGCTCTCGAAATCTTGCCGATCGCCCAATTGCGCCATCAGGCGCAGCACGCGCACCAGCTCACGCTGTTCGAAACGCGCGCGCGCGTCGCGTGAGACGGTCGCGTCGGCGCCGAGCGAGAGCATCGCCGCGCCTTGGCGCGCGGCCGCCAGCTGGCCGTAATAGGTGTACGGGTAGCGTGCGGCTTCAGCGAGGAACGTTTGTGCTTCGGCGTTGCGGTTCAGCGCGCGCTCCGCTTCAGCGCGCCAATAATGTGCGCGCGACTTGCTAACCGGCGACGAGACGTTCTCCGATAGATGCGCAAAGTGCGACGCCGCCTGTTGCGCGTTGTTGCGGTAGCGCAGCGAGAGCCAACCGGACATCCACTCCGCATCGGCGAAGGATTCGCCGCTCGTGAGGCCGTGGTTGGAGACAAGCTGATACGCGATTGTGCGCTGACCGCTGCGCAGCGCGCGCGGCACGTAAAGGCGCCGCTCCTGGAAGATCAGCGCGCGCGCCTGCATGGGCGCCTGCGTCGGATTGATCTGCGCTGCGACCGGCATTGCGTCTTCGGGGCGGCCAGCGCGGCGGATGTACCGCGCGCGATCGTAGAGAAGACCCGGATCGTCGCGCCGTGAGGAGGGGACCGCGTCGACAGCGGCTTGTACGCCGCGTCGTGGGCTGGTTTGCAGCACGATGCGCGCGCGGGCGAGCGCCGCGTCCGCCGCCGAGAGGCGCGGGATCAGGCGCTGCGCTTCCGAGCGCTCGTTACGCCAGAGCAGCCCATCGACGCGTGCGGCGTGATCTTCCTGCGTGAACGCGCCGCCAAACGTCGCAAGTGCGTCGCTCGACGCAGTCGCAGAAAGCTCGTCCTCGCGCCATGCGCGGCGCGCGAGCGCTTCGGCCTCGCTGCGCTGGCCGTTGGCGCGCTGCGCGACCGCCAATGCGATGCGCCCGTCGCCCGTGGAGGGCCCGCCGACGCTGGCGAAAAACTGGATGCGCTCAGACGGCGAGAGGCGGGACGATGAGATGGCGCGTTCGGCGCGCGACTGCATCGTGGCGCGCGCGGGCCAATCCTGCAGCGTCGCGAGCGCGTCGCGGATCGCATTGAAGTCGAGCGGCGCGTCCTCGGCGCTGGCGTAGCGCCATTGAAGGATGCGGCGGACGAGCGGATCGGCCGCGTTGTCGCGCGCGCTCGCAAGGCCCGCCCAATCGCCGGCGTCGGATGCCGCGAGGCCAGCCGAGAGGCGGGTGATCTCGCTCGCGGACGGCATGGGCGGCGGCGTGAAGGCGACGGTCTGCGCTTCCTGCGCCGAGGCGAGGCGCGGCGTCACGGTCGTCGAGGTGAGGACGCCCGCCACGGCGGCGACCGCTGCAACCGACAATCCTATGATCCAGCGCCGATCCATCCAGCTGCTCCGCTTGCCGACAGTGCCGGCGCCGCCCTAATTTGCGCCTGCCGCCCTACCTGTTGGGCCGGCGGCGCTAATCCGATACGGCATATGGCGCATCGGCGAGTCGATTCTGCGGCAGGATCGGTCTCGATTAAACCCCTCTCACCCGCCGGGAAGCTCACACAAGCGTCATGTTCCAAGGCTCGATCCCCGCTCTCATCACGCCGCTCCGGAATGGGGCCGTGGATGAGAAAGCGTTTCAGGCGTTCGTGGACTGGCAGATTCGCGAGGGCTCCACTGGGCTCGTGCCGTGCGGGACGACGGGCGAATCGCCCACGCTGTCGCATGAAGAGCATAAGCGTGTGGTGCAGCTGTGCGTCGAGGTGGCGGCGCGGCGCGTGCCGGTGATTGCGGGCGCGGGCTCGAACTCGACGGAAGAGGCGATCGATCTGGCGCGGCACGCCAAGGAAGTCGGCGCCGATGCGGTGCTGAGCGTCGTGCCGTATTACAACAAGCCCAGCCAGGAAGGCATGTATCAGCACTTCAAGGCGGTGGCTGAAGCGGTCGATATTCCGATCTTCCTCTACAACGTGCCGGGCCGCACGATCGTCGACATGAATCCCGAAACGATGGGCCGGCTCGCGAAGCTGAAGAACATCGTTGGCGTGAAGGACGCGACCGACGAGATCGGCCGTGTGCCGCTGCAGACGCTCTCGTGCGGACCGAAGTTCGTGCAGCTGTGCGGCGAGGATTCCGCGGCCGTGGGCTTCAACGCGCAGGGCGGCGTTGGCTGCATTTCGGTGTCGGCAAACGTAGCGCCGCGCCTGTGCGCTGACATGCAGGCGGCGACGCTGAAGGGCGATTACAAGACCGCGCGCGCGATCAATGAGCGCCTAGCGAAACTGCACGCCGCGATGTTCATCGAGCCGAGCCCGGGGCCGGCGAAATACGCCGTGTCGCTGCTTGGGCATTGCACCGATGAAGTGCGTCTGCCCGTACTGCCGCCAACGGCGGGCGCGCAGAAGATCATTCGCGAAGCGATGGTCGAAGCGGGCGTGCTGAACTGACATGGCGCCGAAGAACGATCCGCCGCGAAAGCTGATCGCGGAGAACCGCCGCGCGCGGTTCGAGTACTCGATCGAGGAGACGATCGAGGCGGGCGTGATGCTTGTCGGCAGCGAAGTGAAAACGCTGCGCTCTGGGCGCGCGAACATCGCTGAAAGTTATGCGAGCCCGGAGCGCGGCGAGCTTTATCTCATCAACGCCGACATCCCGACCTATGCGGCCGCCTCGCTCTTCAATCATGAGCCGCGCCGGCCGCGGAAATTGCTGGTGAAACGCCGTGAGCTTGCGCGGCTAACGGGCGCGGTGGCGCGGGAGGGGCGCACGATCGTGCCGCTCAAGCTCTACTTCAACGATCGCGGCATCGCGAAGCTCGAGATTGGCGTCGCCAAAGGCAAGAAGGCGCACGACAAGCGCGCGGCGACCAAGGACCGCGATTGGAAGCGCGATCAGGCGCGCCTGATGCGTGACCGGGGCTAGGGCCGCGCCGTTCGATTGACAATCGTAAGTAACGCAAACAAACTTGTGGGCGAGCATCTGAGGCCGCCCAATGCACCAGTTTTTGCCGCCGCACCCGCCGCGCCCAACGTCTGAGCGCGAGGACCAGAGCGATCTCACGCATGATTTCGATCCGCTCGCGCCGGAGCCGAGCATCGAGAGCGCGCATGACGTGCATCGTGAGATGCGCGCGAAATGCCCCGTGGCGCATTCGCAGACCTATGGCGGATTCTTCGCGCTCTATTCGTACGAAGACGTCGTCCATGTGCTGACGAGCTCGGACCAGTTCACGACGTCGGTGCAGAACGCCGTGCCGAAGTTCGCGTTTACGGGTCGGCGACCGCCGCTGCATTTCGATCCGCCAGAGCACAGTGCGTATCGCCGGCCGATCAACCGCTTCTTCACGCAAGAGAAGATGGCGAAGATCGCGCCAGCGGTGCGGCGCGATTGCGTGGATGTGCTGGCGCCGCTGATCGCCAAGGGTGAGGCGGATATTGCCGTTGAGTACGCGCAGCGGTTTCCGCCCTTCGTATTCGCGGAATTCTTCAATCTGCCGCGTGAACTTGCGACCGTGATCAAGCAGGTCAGCGTCGAGTACATCGCGGCGATCCAGATCGTGGAGGACGAGAGCGTGAAGCGGCTCTCGCGACGGCTTTATGAGATCGCGCAGGCGGTGATCGACGAGCGGCGCAAGGCGCCGATGTCGGCCGAGGATGATCTGACCAGCGCGCTGATGGAGGCGCAGTACGAAGGCGCGCCGCTGCCGGATGAGCTAATTCTGGGCTGCGTACGCCAATTGCTCGTGACAGGCATGGTCGCGCCGAGCGTGTTCATCGGAAACATGTTCGTGCATCTGTCCGAGAACCCGGACTGGCAGGCCGAGCTCCGCGCTAATCCCGCGCTCATTCCGGCGGCGGTGGAAGAATATCTGCGCATGTACTCGCCCTATCGCGGCATGGCGCGCACGCCGAACGATGACGTCGAAATTGGCGGGCGGAAGATCTTGGCGCGCGAGCCGATTGCGCTCGTCTATGCGTCCGCGAACAGGGATGAGAAAGTGTTTCCTGAACCGGACAAGTTCGTGCTCAACCGCGCGAACATCAAACGCCACATCGCGTTCGGGAACGGGCCGCATGCATGCCCCGGCGCGCCGCTCGCGCGCATGATGTTCCAAACCACGCTGGAAGAGGCGCTCAAGCGCACCTCGCATTTTGAGATCGCGGGCGAGATCAAGATGGCGAAGTGGGCCGAGTGGGGCACCAATTCGGTGCCGATGCGGTTCACGCCAGCTTAGGCCGCGTTCAAGAGGTCGCGTGCGCGCGCGACGACGGCTTCGAACATCTCCGTCGTGAGCCGGCGCGTCTGCGTGTTGTAGCGCGAGCAATGATAGCTTGAGACGAGGATGCGTCCGTTTGGCAGCGCGGCTTCCGCGCCGTGCGCGAATTTTGCGGCGGTGGGCTTAAGGCCGTGCGCGCGCAGCACGCTCTCATGCGCGATCGACCCAAGGGCGAGGATCACTTTGAGCTTCGGCAGCGCCGCGATGCGCGCTTCGAGGAAGGGCCTGCACGTCGCGATCTCGGCGGGAGTCGGTTTGTTTTCCGGCGGCGCGCAGCGCACGGCGTTAGAGACCATCGCGCCCGTCAGCGTGAAGCCGTCGGCGGGATCGGCGCGATATGCGCCTTTCGCGAAGCCGAACTTCGTGAGCGTCGCGTAGAGGAGGTCACCGGCGTAATCGCCAGTGAAGGGGCGGCCGGTGCGGTTTGCGCCCGTGCGCCCCGGCGCGAGTCCTGCGACGAGCAGCTTTGCGTCGGAGGCGCCGAAGGACGGCGCAGGGCCGTTGAACCAGGTTGGTTCAGCGCGCGCGTTCGCCTCCCGATACGCAACGAGGCGCGGGCAGAGCGGGCAATCCTTTGCGGGCTCTGGATTTTGGGCGGGCGCGGATGGCATGAGCGGCTTATGCCGCGCGCCGAGCAAAAAGACATGGGCGGAAAACGCATCGCGCTGATTGCGCTGGGCTCGAACCTGCCGTTCGGCGCTCTGAGCGGCGCCGCACTGCTAGACGCGGCGGTCGCGGCGCTGGAGGCGGAAGGGCTAGCCGTTTTGGCCCGGTCGCAGGTCTGGACGACGCCGGCTTGGCCGCCCAGCGACCAGCCAGACTACGCCAACGCGGTGGTTCTGGCCGACGCCGGGGTGCTTACCCCTGACGAGACCTTGGCGCTCCTCATGGCCACCGAGCGCCGGTTTGGGCGGGAGCGGCGGGAGCTCTGGGCCGCCAGGACGCTGGATTTGGACCTCCTGGACCTCGACGGGGTCGTGCTGGACACCGAGACCCTGACCTTGCCGCACCCCCGGCTGCATGAGCGCCGGTTCGTCCTTGGTCCGCTGGCCGAAGCTGCCCCGGACTGGCGTCATCCGGTATTTGGGCACTCAGCTGGGGAGCTGCTGGCGGCCCTAGACCCGGAACCGGCGGTCTGAGCGCCGCAGGCGTTCGCAATTGCGAAACCCGACCGGTCCGATTAGATAGGGGGTTCAGCTTTACCTCCCGGAGTGAGACCGCTTGGCCCGCGTCACCGTTGAAGA
>CAZXNY010000028.1:5380-14310 GCA_964642205.1 uncultured Caulobacteraceae bacterium | reverse complement strand
TCCGCGCGAAAGCACGGCGTATCCGCCGTCATCCGGATCGGCAGCTGCGCCTCATCCAAAATCTGCTCGCGTACCAGATTGGTGAGCGAAACCTCCGCGGTCGGGATCAACCAGAAATCCTCGCGTGTCGGCGACGATTCCAAAATCGAGCGCATCACGTCGGTTGGTTTCGCGCCCGGCCGCTTGGCGACTTCCTCATCGAAATTCGCCAGCGCTTGATAAAGCAATTCTTCGCGGCTCACGGTGCGCGCCGCCGTGAACTGATCATCGACAAACTTCGGCAACTGCCCCGTGCCAAACATCACATGATCGCGCACCAACAGAGGCGGCGCGACTTCGGTGTAGCCATGCTCGCCGGTCTGCAGATCGAGCATCAGCGCCGCGAGCGCGCGCTCCATGCGCGCCAGCCCGCTCTTCAGCGCCACGAAGCGCGCGCCGCTCATCCGCGCGGCCGCCTCGAAATCCATCATGCCAAGACCTTCGCCGATCGCGACGTGATCTTGCACATCGTTCCGAAGCGTCGGATCGCTTCCCGTCGCCGACCAGCGCGACCGCTCGACATTGCCCTCCTCGTCGGCGCCATCGGGCACATCGTCGAACGGCAAGTTCGGCAACGACGCCAAGATCCCGCTCGTGCCCGCGAGCTTCGCGCTCACCTCCGCTTCGCGCGCGCTTTCGCGTTCGATCGCATCCTTGAGGCGCGCGACTTCCGCCATCAGGCGCTGCGCTTCGTCTTCGTTCTTTTGCGCCTTGGCCGCGCCGATCTGTTTGGAGGCCGCATTGCGCGCCGCCTCCGCTTCCTGTTTGGCGGTCGTGGCCGCGCGGAGTTCACGGTCCAGTTCCAGGATCGTAGGCGTCTGCGCGGAGAGCCCCTTGCGCGCCCAGGCGCGGTCATAGGCTTCCGGATTGTCTCGAATGGCGCGGATATCGTGCATGAAACGCCCTTATCCGCCCTGCGGATTCGGGTCCAGCGGCGCTATTCGGCTGGCAGCGTCTGGGGCTCAGCGGCGGCGCGCGCGTCGGCCCGGTTGCGGGCGCGTTCGATGAACCACACCAGCCAGATCGAAATCTCGTAGAGCGCGTACATCGGGATCGCCATCAGCGTCATCGAGATGACGTCCGGCGGTGTCACGCACGCCGCGACCCCTGCGATCCCCACGATCGCGTAGCGCCGCCCCTTCCGGAGGGCCGAGGCCGAAATCATCCCAACGCGCGCCAGCAGCGACAGAACCACCGGCATCTGGAAGCAGAGCCCGAACGCGAGCACGAGCGTCGTCACCAGCCCGAGATACTCATCCACCTTTGGCAGGTAGCGCACCTGCACTGGCCCTTCGGTGACTTCCTGCTTCAGCGCGAACTCTAGCGCGAACGGCATCGCGACGTAGAACACGAACGCGCCGCCAAGCAGAAACATGATGGGCGCGGCGATCATGAAAGGCGCTGCCGCCATCCGCTCGCGCTTGTAGAGCCCGGGCGCGACGAACGCGTAGGCCTGATAGGCGATCACCGGAAACGCGATGATGATCCCGGCGAACAGCGCCACCTGCAGCTGCACGAAGAAGAAGCCGAACGCGTGCGTGTTCACGAGCTCAAGCGCTTGGCCCGCCTGATCGGGGTGCACAACGCGCACCGCCGTCACAAACGGCTCGACCAGGAACATGAAAATGTCACGCGCGAAGAAGAACGAGCCCGCGAACGCAATCACCAGCGCGCCAAGCGCGATCAACAAGCGCGTGCGCAACTCCGCGAGATGATCGAGCAGCGGCGCGCGCGACGCTTCGATCTCGTCATCGTCTGCAGCGCCAGCGCTCATGGCGCGCTCGAACCAACGGCGGGCCGCGGCGGGGCTTCGTCGGGCGCGGGCTCAGCATCGACTTGCGGAGCTGGCGCATCGTCATTCGTCGGCGCATCCTGCGGCGCATCGAGCGCTGCGGCGCGATGCGGCTTCGGGAAAAAGGACTCTTCCGGGGCAGCAGGCCGCGGCAACGAACCGGGCAGCGTCACCGGCTTGGTGATCTCGTGTTGCAGATCGGAAAGCGTCTGATTGCGCCGCAGCGCATCGACTTCCTTCTTCAGCTCATCGAGCTCGGCTTGGCGCGCCAGCTCATCGAAGCCGTGGCGAAACTCTTGCGCCATCGCGCGCAGCTTCGCCGTCCACTGCCCGAGCTTGCGCAGCATCAGCGGCAGGTCTTTCGGCCCCACCACCACAAGCGCCAGCACGGCGAGCAGTACGATTTCCTGGAAGCCGAGGCTCGGCAGCATGGCGCGGCCTTAGCCGTTCGTGCGATCCGCGTCGCGCTGGTCCTGCGTCACCTGGCGCGGCGGCTCGGCTGAGGGGGGAGGCGTTTCGGCGTCGCCCAGACCCTTGCGGAAGCCTTTGATCCCCTTGCCGAGATCTTCCATCAGCCCCGAAAGCCGGCCAGGGCGCCCGAACAAGAGGAACGCCAGGAATAGAACGATCAGGAGCGGGATAAGCCCAGGTACGTGCATAAGGTGATCCTTTGGGGCCGTGTGGCGCGGTTGGTGCGCGCTCTACTCGTCCCGGTCCATATGATCCACGAAAAAGCTTGCGGAGTCCTCGCCGCCCGGCAGCGGCTCATCGTCACTTGATGTTGAGCCAAGATCGGGATCGCCCGGATCGCCTTCTCCTGGTCGCGGAATGTCTAGCTCCGCAGCCGCCCGGCCGTCGAGCAGCCCCAGGCCCTTAAGATCTTCCTTGCCCGGCAAAAGGTCGAGCGACGCTAAGCCAAAGTGCTCAAGGAACGCCTCGGTCGTTCCGAACGTCAGCGGCCGGCCCGGCGTCCGCCGCCGGCCCTTGGGTTTGACCCAGCCGATCTCCAACAGGAGATCGAGCGCCCCGCGCGCCAGGCTGACGCCCCGGATGTCCTCGATTTCCGCGCGCGTCACCGGCTGGTGGTACGCGATCACCGCCAACGTCTCCATCGCGGCCTTCGGCAAGCGCTTGGGGTTGGCCTTTTCGAGCGCAAAGAGGTGCGAGAGGTCCTGCGCAGTTTGAAAGCGCCACGCCCCGGCAACCTCCGCCAGCTCCACGCCCCGGCCTGCATAATCCTTCTTGAGCCGCATCAGCACGGCCGCGATATCGACGCCCTCACCCAGCCGCTCCGCCAGCGCCGTGGCCGTCATCGGCTCGCCGCCCGCAAACAGGAGCGCCTCGGCAGCCCGCACAGCTTCCTCGGAAGGTTCAGCCCGCCGCGCTTTCGGCTCATCCGAAAATGCGTCCTCGATCCGGCGGATCGCATCGGCGATCGGCGGCTCCTCGGAGGCGGGGCGGCGCACGCTCATTCCTCACCATGTGGGCGGGATAAGCGCGCGCGCAAGAACAGGGGTGCGAACGCCTCGGCCTGCCGCAGATCCATCTTCCCTTCGCGCGCCAGCTCGAGCGAAGCCCCGAACACGCTCGCGAGATAGGACGAAGGCGGCGGCGCCTCTTCGCCGCTCTCGGCCGGGGGCGTCACGGCCTGGATCGGGCGCCAATCCTTGATCTCATCGAGAATGCGCTCAAGCCGCGTGCGCGCTTCCGCCAACGGATATGCGCGCCGCGGCCGCGGCCGGTGCACGCGCCGCAGCGTACGCGTACGATCCATCGCGTACGCCTTGAGGAGATCGTACAGCTCCGCCTTCCATTGCACGGTCTTCGTCACTGCGACCGGTTGCGGCGCGCCGTTGACGAAGAACTCACTACCAAGCTGCGGCAGGTGGCGCAGCAAATCCGCGTTCTTCCGCGCCTGCTCGAGCCGCAGCAATTTCTGCCGCAGCGCATCGGCCAGCTCTTCCGGATCGGGCTCATCCTCCGCGAGCTTTGGCTTCGGGATCAGCAGCCGCGTCTTCAAAAGCGCGAGCCACGCCGCCATCACGAGATAATCGCCCGCCAGCTCCATCTGCGTGGCGCGCGCGCTCTCGATGAACGCGAGATATTGATCGGCGATGTCCGAAATCGAAACCCGCGCGAGATCGACTTTCTTGGCGCGCGCGAGTTCAAGCAGCATATGCAGCGGGCCCTCGAACGCATCGAGCGCCACTATCAGCGCTTCGCCGCCTTCGGCGTCTTCAGCCGCGCTGAAATCGAGTTCCGGTTCTTCGTGGGTCACACGCCTGCCCGTATAGCGGGCCCGAGCAGTTCGCGCAGCCGCCACCACCCGGCCACGGCGTCAAACGCAGCCGGCGCCGCGCGCGCGACCTTTGCAGCGCGTTCGGCCCGCTCGAGTGCAGCGCCCGCGAGCACTTTCGCGCCTTTGGCGACCTCTTCCATGTCCGCGACCTTTCCCGTGCATTGCAGCACAAGATCGCAACCCGCCGCGAACGCCTTCTCCGCTTTGGTTTGGAGGCTCCCGTCCAGCGCCTTCATGTCGAGATCGTCGCTCGCCAACAGCCCCGAAAAACCAATCTCGCCCCGGATCACTTGCTCGATCACGATTGGCGAATGCGTCGCTGGCCGCTCCGGGTCGATGGCGCTGAACACGATATGCGCCGTCATCGCCGCTTCTGCGTCCGCCAGCGCGCGGAACGGCGCAAAGTCATTGCCAAGCTCGTTGCGCCCCTCACGCACCGTCGGCAGCGAAAGGTGGCTGTCAGCGGTCGCGCGCCCGTGCCCCGGCATGTGCTTGATGCACCCAAGCACGCCGCCTTCCCGCAAGCCATCGAGCGCGGCGCGCCCAAGCACCGCGATCGCATCCGGGTCGCGCGAAAACGCGCGGTCGCCGATGATGTCGTGCGCGCCCTCCACCGGCACATCGAGCACCGGCGCATAGTCTGCGTTCACGCCAACCTGTTTCAGCTCATGCGCGATCAGCCGATGCCCAAGCTTTGCCGCCTCAACCCCAAGCGCCGCGTCTTTCGCGAAAAGCTCGCCATAGCGCGCTGCAGCCGGCCACGCCGGCCAGTTCGGCCCGCGCATCCGCGCAACGCGCCCGCCTTCCTGATCAATGTAGATAACCGCATCGTGCCCCGCCCCGTCGCGCAGATCGGCGCACAACTTCGTCACCTGCCCGCGCGAGACACACGCTTCGCGAAACAGAATGAAGCTCCACGGCCGTGCGCTTCGTGCGAACCCAGCAAGCGCGTCATCGATCTCCGCTTGCCGTACTCCGAACGCGCACGCCAGCGTCACCGGCGCACCGCGATGCAATCTTGCCCCATCGCCTTGATGCGGTCGCAGAACAGCCCGGCGTTCTCGCGATCCGCGAAATACCCTGCACGCACACGATAATAGACGCCGTTCTGCCCAAGATCGGCGCGCTCTACATCGAGCTGCGCGTTCGCAAACAGAGCGGGCGCGCGCGAAGCAAGGCGCGTCCAAGCCGCATCGACCGCGTCGCGCGACTGCAGCGCCGCGACTTGCGCGAGATATCGCCCATTGGCCGCAAATTGCGGGGTGGCGCTGACTTGCGGGCGCGCGCCAGGCGCCGTCACGCCCGCTTCGATCGCAGGCGCGATCGGCGCTTCAGGCGCTGCGCGCGGGTTCACCGTTTCGGTTCCGTCGCGCCCTTCGAGCATGCTGTCCAGCGCGCTCGGCTCGCCCGCATCGGCGCTCTGATCCGGCGGCGCAATCTTGTAGGTCGAACTCGGCGGCGCGATGCGCGGCGCGTCGCGCCCGCCATACGCGTTCCAAACGAACGCGCCGAACGCGATCAGCGCGAGCGCGCCGAGCCAATAGACGAGTTCCCGCCGCGGCGGATCGTCGTGATGATCCGCATAGTCCGGTCCGTGCGCGGACAAGGGCCGTTTCGGCCCCGGATAGCGGCGCTGTGTTCTGGCCATAGAGGGAGACGCTCCACGCGAGAATCGCGTTTGCCTCAGAGAGATTAGCAAAATCCTGACGGCGGCGGCGGACGCGCCGCAGGCGGAACGTTCAGGTTGGCCGGTCGAGGCTATGGAGCCGCGCGTGCTCATCGATCGCGAAATCGTCGGTCATGCCGGCGATGTAGTCGCAGATGCGCCGCGCCGTTCGTGCGCCGCCCGCGCCATCGCCGCCCGCCTGCCAATCCGGCGGCAAGGTTCCCGGATCGTTGAGGAACAGCGTGAAAAGATCGGCCAGCACGCGCTTGGCCTGCGCGCGCCTGCGGTTGACGCGAAAGTGACGATACATCCGGCGCATCAGGAACTGCCGCAAGACCGCTTGCGCCGCGTTCATCTCATCGGAGAACCCCACCAGCCCGCCTGCATGTGCGCGCACGTCTTCAGCGCTCTTGGGCTTTGCCTTCGCGAGCCGCTGCTCGGTTTCCCATACCACGTCATCGACCCATACGCCGATCAACCGGCGCACCGTCTCCGCGATGAAGCGATCTTCGCTGATGTCAGGATAGTCCTTCGCCACGGTGTCGGCGACGCGCGCCACCATCGGCACTTCTTCGCGCACCTCGGCGAGCGTGAAGAGCCCAGCGCGCACGCCGTCGTCGAGATCGTGGTTGTTGTACGCCACATCATCGGCATGCGCCGCGACTTGCGCCTCAAGCCCCGGCCACGACGCCAATTCCAAATCGTGCGTAGCGTCATATTCTTGGATCGCGACCGGCAGATCCTTCAGCGTCACGCCCGCACGAATGAGTGGCCCGTTATGTTTGACGACGCCTTCAAGCGTCTCCCACGCAAGGTTCAGCCCATCCCAGCGCGGATAGCGCCGCTCCAGCTTCGTCAGCACGCGCAGCGTCTGCGCGTTGTGATCGAAGCCGCCGAAATCCTTCATGCATTCGTCGAGCACGTCTTCGCCCGTGTGCCCGAACGGCGGATGCCCGATGTCGTGCGCGAGCGCGAGCGCTTCGGCGAGGTCGCCCTCAAGCCCCAAGCGCTTCGCCACGGCACGTGCAATCTGCGCCACCTCCAACGAATGCGTCAGCCGCGTGCGGAAGTGATCGCCCTCATGCGCGACGAACACCTGCGTCTTGCCCTTCAGCCGCCGGAACGCGGACGCATGCACCACCCGGTCCCGGTCCCGCTCGAACGGGCTCCGGTGTGCGCTTTCGGGCTCGGCATGGAGCCGCCCGCGCGACTTGGCCGGGTCAGTCGCATAGGGCGCAGCCGCCACAACCCAGGGCTTTTTGGTCTTGGCCTCGGCCATCTCTGATCCTCATCCCGCAGGCGAACCGGGGCTCGCTCACACGGCGTTCACGCCTATATGGACAACAAGCGTGCTTGAGAAATCGCTCTAGCCCGGGAAAATGACGAAAATGACGAGCGTCACCCTTTCCGAGACGGCCGCCCGCCGGATCAACGCCATCGCCGCCAGCGAGCCCGCCAGCGCGGGCCTGCGCGTCGCGGTCGAAGGCGGGGGCTGTTCCGGCTTCCAATACGAGATCGCCCTCGCCCCGGCCCCAGCCGCCGATGACCTCGTGATCGAACGGGACGGCGCCAAGCTCTTCGTCGATCCCGTGTCGCTCCCGTTCCTGCTCGGCTCGGAGGTCGATTGGGTCGATGAGCTGATCGGCGCCTCGTTCAAAGTGCGCAACCCGAACGCCAAGTCGAGCTGCGGCTGCGGCGTCAGCTTCTCGGTCTAGCTCCATGTTCGGCGCCCGCACCTCGCTCGATGCGGGGCTCGACGCCTTCTCCAAGCGCAATTGGAAGAAGGCGCGCTCGCTCCTGGAAGACGCAGCGCTGAATGGCGAGCGCCAAGCGGAATTTCATATCGGCCTTCTCTGCTGGCGCGGCCTCGGCGGCCCGCAAGACCGGCAAGGCGCCGTCTATTGGTTTCGCCGCGCCGCCGATAGCGATCTACCCGCCGCGCAAGATGCACTCGCCGTCGCGCTCCGCACCGGATCCGGCTGCGAACGCGATCCCGAAGAAGCGCGCCGGCTCTTTCTGCTTGCCGCCGAGCGCGGCTATGCGCCCGCTATGGGCAACCTCGCAACGATGAGTCCGCCACACGAAGCACAAGTCTGGATGACGCGCGCCGCCGAAAGCGGCCACGCGCCCTCGATGCTGCACCTCTCCGATTTTCTGGAACGCCGCGATCCGGTGGAATCGCTCGCGTGGCTCTACGCAGCCGCTGCGTTCGCTGGCGAAGACGCCGCCTCGCAACGCGCTAAGGCGTTCGCGCGCGAACTCTCCGCGCCCGCCATCTCCGCCGCGCAACGGCGCGGGCGCGAAATCACCAAACAGCTCAACGCCGAACGCAAACTCCGAGCATCTTGAGGGGCCGCCATGAACGTCGATGAAGCACTGCGCGCGCGCATTTCCGTGCGCGATTTCAAGCCAGACGCGGTCCCCGAAAAACTCGTGCGTGAAATTCTGGACGTTGCGCGTTTCGCACCCTCCGGCGGCAACACGCAGGCATGGAAGATGATCGTCGTCGCGGGAAAAGCACGTGAAGATGTGATCGCCGCCGCCCGCACCGCCGTCGCCTCCAATCCCGCCGGCGAAGAAGGCGATCACCCGATCTACCCGAAAGATCTCTGGCCGCCTTTCCGCGACCGCCGCTTCAAAGTCGGCGAAGATATGTACGCCAAGATGGGCATCGCGCGGGACAACAAGCCAGCGCGCTTTGCGCACATCGCCCGCAATTACGAGTTCTTTGGCGCACCCGTCGGCATCTTCTTCGTCATCGAAAAGCGCATGGGCCACGGCCAGTGGGCGCATCTCGGCATGCTCATGCAATCGGTCGCGCTCGCCGCCGTGGAACGCGGTCTCGCAACCTGCATGCAGGAAGCCTGGGCGCGCGCCCGCGTCTCGCTCGCAAAGCACTTCGGCCTGCCGGACGAAGAGATGATCTACTGCGGCATGGCGCTCGGCTACGCGACCGACGCGCCGGTCAATTCGCTGCGCTCAGACCGCGCCCCGCTCGAGGAGATCGCAGAGTTCCGCGGCTTCTAAGTGCGCATTCAGGCCGAGTGGTCGGCCGCCCGGGATGCGCACCAATCTAAGCCTCCGGCGTGCGCGCCCGCGCATTGCCGAGCACGCCGTCCTCCACGAAGTCCACC
>CAZXNY010000028.1:3899-5280 GCA_964642205.1 uncultured Caulobacteraceae bacterium | reverse complement strand
CTCCGGCGTGCGCGCCCGCGCATTGCCGAGCACGCCGTCCTCCACGAAGTCCACCACGGCGAACAGCACGCCCATCGCGATCAGCCACGCCAGCGGCGCGAGCACGATCGGCACGGCGTCGTGCTGACCGGCGTTGTAGTGGCTCCAGCCGAGCCAAACCCCAGCCACGGCCGCTACGGGAAAGCTCCATGAGAGCAACGCTGCGAACGTCAGCAGTGTCTTGGAGCGCCAATGCGCGCGCTCCTCGCGCGTCATCAGCCGCGCGGCCTGCCCCAGGCTCGCGATCGCGACCACGATGTTGAAGGCGGTGAACGCCCAAAGCAGCACCAGCATGCCGCAAGCATAACATGCTTTTCTCAAGCGCGCTTTGGGAGGAGAGTGTCGCGCAAGGGGGACGGAGGAGACATCCGATGACCGCCAAGCATGTCGATGGCCACGTCGAGCTGCCCGAGGAAGACGCCCGCGCCGGGCAAACGGGCGTCCACCTGCGCTACATCCTGATTTTCTCGACGCTCCTGGTCGCGGTGGGGTTCGGCCTCGTTGCACTCCTGACATAAGCCGGCCGGTGCGATCTGGTGAAACGCGCGCGGGGCCGATAAACCGCCCGCATGCCGCTCACCATCGCCACCTGGAACGTCAATTCCATCCTCGCGCGTCTGCCGACCGCCATCGCCGTCCTCAAGGAATTGGACGCAGACGTCATCTGTCTGCAGGAACTGAAGTGCGAAGACGCGCGCTTCCCGCGCCTTGAGATCGAGGACCTCGGCTATCACGTCGAGACGTTCGGACAGAAAACCTACAACGGCGTCGCGATCCTCTCGAAGCACCGCCTCGAAGATGTCTCACGCGGCGTGCCTGGGTTCGAGCACGATCAGGCGCGCTACATCGAGGCCGTCGTTAACGCGCCCGATAATGTCTATCGCGTCGCCTCGCTCTACGCGCCGAACGGCAATCCGCCAGGCACAGAGAAGTACACGCTCAAACTCGATCTGATGGCCGCCCTCACCGAGCACGCGCGTGAGCGTCTCGCATGGGAGGAGCGCTTCGTCATCGCGGGCGACTACAACATCATTCCGCGCGACGTCGATTGCTACGATCCCCGCGCCTGGGAAGGCGATGCGCTCTTCCTGCCGGAGTCGAAGGCCTGCTACCGGCGCCTCCTAAACCTTGGCTACACCGACGCGTTCATGCAGGCCGATGGCGGCTCGAACCAGTACACATTCTGGGATTACCAGGCCGGCGCCTGGCAAAAGAACAACGGCATCCGCATCGATCACCTGATGCTGACGCCGCAGGCCGCCGACCGCTTGCAAAGCGTCGCGATCAAGAAAGACGCCCGCGCCAAAGACAAACCCAGCGACCACGTCCCCATCGCCGCCAC
>CAZXNY010000028.1:0-3799 GCA_964642205.1 uncultured Caulobacteraceae bacterium | reverse complement strand
CAGCTCTGGTGGGAGAGCTTCGAAGACATGGCCAAGATCGGCGAAAATCCGAAAGCCGCCGAAGCTGGCCGCCTGCTTTACGAAGACGAGACGAAGTTCATCGATCTGCCGCGCTCGCCTTTGTGGTACGGCCAAGAGCACGTGATTTTCTGAGCGAAATCAGCCGCAAACTCTCATGCCAAAATTTCATTAAACACGCGGATACGAAGGCCGCCTTCTCGCCGCAATCGCCGCCGCATTTGCCGCCTCCAACAGCAAGCGAGGTGCGCGATGAGCTTCGATGTTTCTCAAGTCGTCACACAACTTGGCGAAGAAGCGGTCGGCCAATGCGGTGAGCCGCTTGGTCTGTCCAAGGATCAATCGAACCGCGTCGCGCGCGCCCTCGCCGCGCATATGGGCCTCGGGCAAGAAGAAGCCATCCGCCGCGCCGCCGCCGATACCGGCCTCGATGAAGAAGTCGTCGCCGCGATGCTCAAGAAGCTCGGCGAAACCGCGCGCGACAAAGTGATGGAAGAAACCGGCGTCAACGCCGCGATCGATGGCGCCAAGGATCAAGCCATGGCCGCGCTCTCCGACGCGGGCGCAGGCGCCGTGAAGAATGCCGGCGGCATGCTCGGGCGTTTGTTCGGACGCCGCTAAGGCCGCGCGACGCGCCCGCCCGTCATCGGCGCGGGCGCGCCGGTCGTTTCCGGAAAACTGATCGGTAAACCAAGCACACTGCGCGCGGCGAGAAACGCGATCGCCTCGGCCTCGATCGCATCGCCGCGCCAGCCAACTTTGTCCGCATTGATCACCGCAACGCCTGCGCGCGCCGCGATCTCGCGCATCATCACCGGGTTCTTCCGCCCGCCGCCGCACACGATCAGCTCGCGCGGCCGCTGCGGCAGAAGCGCCAACCCCTTCGCCATCGCCGCGCCGACAAACGCCGTCAGCGTCGCCGCGCCATCGGCCGGTGAGAGTCCCTCCGCCATCGTTGCACTGAAATCGTAGCGATCGAGCGACTTTGGGTAGCGCTGCGCGAAATACGGATGCGTCAGCCGCGCAGCGATGCGCGCTTCATCCGCGCGCCCCGCCGCCGCAAGCGCGCCATCCGCGTCAAACGCGCCAAGCCCGCACTTCTCCATCCACTCGTTCACCGGCCCGTTGGCGGGGCCCGTATCGAATGCAACGACGTCATCGCCGCCGCCCCAATACGTCACGTTCGCTACGCCGCCGAGATTGAGCGCCGCTGCCGGCGCCTCGCGTTTCGCAAACCGCAGCAGCGCCGCGTGATACGCGGGCGCGAGCGGCGCGCCTTGCCCGCCGGCCGCCACATCGGCGCTGCGAAAATCGAACGCCACCGGCCGTCCAAGTTCGAGCGCGAGCAAAACCCCGTCGCCAAGCTGCAATGTGCGCGGCGGCTTATGCAGCACCGTCAATCCATGCAGCCCGACGACATCGATGTCGCCAAGCGAAAGCCCCGCATCGCGCACGAGCGCACGCACCGCCTCCGCGTGCGCCATCGTGTACGCGCCCGTCACATCTTCGAAGATCGCAGGCGCCGCGCCCTCAAAGCCCCACGCCCGCGCCGCCGCCACCGCGCGCGCCAAGCGCCCGCGCAAATCTTCGCCGTAAGGATGCAGCCGCCATGCGCCGAGCGCGGTCAGGTCGCGCCCGTCCGTCTCAATGATCGCCGCATCGATGAACCCATCGAGCGCCGTTCCCGTCATCAGCCCCAAAGCGCGCATAAGCTTGACTGGCATAGCCGGCGCGACGTAGCTAGCGCCCCATGTCGCGCCGGACCCATCTCAAGAAGGCCGCCCTTCTTCAGAGCTATTACCGCTCGCTTTAGCGAGCGGCGCGATTTTGCACGCCGCTTAACCAGCCGGCGTGCCTCCCCGCGAAGCGGCGCCGGCGTCAACTCGGAGCCCTTCTCGTGACCACCGATCAGCCCGCCTTCCGATCCGATTTCCTGCGGACGATGCAGGCGCGCGGCTACATCCACTCCATCACGCACCCCGATGAGCTGGACGCCGCCGCCGCAACCGGAATCGTGACGGGCTACATCGGCTACGACGCGACCGCGCCGAGCCTCCACGTCGGCAATCTCATCACCATCATGATGCTGCGCCGCCTCCAACAGGCCGGCGGGCGCCCGATCGTCATCGTCGGCGGCGGCACCACGAAAGTGGGCGACCCGACCGATCGCGACAGCTCGCGCCCGATGCTGACGGACGAAACAATCGCCGCGAACATCTCCACGCAGCGCCAGGCGTTCGCGAAATTCCTCCGCTTCGGCGATGGCCCGACAGACGCGATCATCGTCAACAACGACGATTGGCTCTCCAAATACGGCTACGTCCAGTTCCTGCGGGACTTCGGCGTCCACTTCTCGATCAACCGTATGCTTGCGTTTGATAGCGTAAAACTGCGCCTTGAGCGCGAGCAGCCGATGACGTTCCTCGAGTTCAACTACATGCTGATGCAGTCGGTGGACTTCCTGGAGCTCAACCGCCGCCACGGCGTTACGCTGCAGATGGGCGGCTCAGATCAATGGGGCAACATCGTCAACGGCGTCGAGCTGGTGCGCCGTGTCGATCAAAAACTGGCCTTTGGCCTCACCACCCCACTCCTCGCCACCGCTTCGGGCGCAAAGATGGGCAAGACGGCCGCCGGCGCTGTGTGGCTCAACGCCGATATGCGGAGCCCCTTCGACTACTGGCAGTTCTGGCGCAACAGCGAGGACGCGGACGTTGGCCGCTTCATGAAGCTCTTCACCGATCTGCCGCTCGATGAGATCGCGCGCTACGAAGCGCTGCAAGGCGCCGAGATCAACGACGCGAAGAAGGCCCTCGCGGACGCCGCCACCGAAATGCTGCACGGCAAGCAAGCGGCGGAAGACGCCGCGGGCGCAGCCCGCGCGCAATTCGAAGGCGTCGGCGATGCATCGAGCCTGCCGTCCATCGTCGTCGAAAGTCTTGTCGGATTGCGCGTCATCGAAGCGTTCGAACGCGCCGGCCTTGTCGCTTCGCGTGGCGAAGCTAAGCGCCACATCGCCGCCGGCGCGCTGCGCGTGAACGATACGGCCGTCACGGAAGAAACCGCGAGCCTGCGCAGCGACGACGTGAAAGACGGCGCCGTGAAGCTCTCGCTCGGCAAGAAGCGCCACGTGCTGTTGCGCGAAGGCTAGCCGCCTGAAGCCGGCGCCGCGGCGGTCCCCGTGGCCGGCGCGCGCGCTGGCGCGGGCGTGCGGCGCGGCGCGATCGGTTCGAAGATCCGGCGCAAAATCCCAGGCGTCAGCGCCGACAGCGGATTGACGCCCACACGTGGCGCAGCCACCGGCCCGTTCACCGCATATGTCATTCCGAACACGCCCTCGCCCCGGCGCGACGTGAGTAGATTGCCAAGGATCGGCACGTTCCCGAGCACGGAATTGAGCCCATAGCTCGGCACGACAACGCCATCGACGTCGAGATCGTCGCCATTCATGTCGTAGCTGCCGCTCGCGGTGAGCCCCAGACTCGGCCCCGCCATGCGCGCTTGTGTAAAGACCAGATTGTCCGCGTTGAGCGTCACCGGCGCATCGAGCGACGAGAACCCGATCCCTTCGCCGTTGAGCATCTCCACGAAGCCGGTGAGCGAAGCGACCGACCCAAGCAAGTGCGCCATCGCCGGCACGTTCACGACGCGGAAGTCGCGCATCCGCAGATTGATCTGCGCAACGCTCGGCGGGCCCATCCGCCATGTCCCGGTCGCGGTCGCGGTGCCGCCAATGATGTTGTCCGCGCCAGTGAAGCCGCGCCACGCAAACCCCGCATCG
>CAZXNY010000027.1:7448-14364 GCA_964642205.1 uncultured Caulobacteraceae bacterium | reverse complement strand
ACCGGAACCACGATCGTGACGTTCCTGATGGTGTTCCTCATCCAGAACACGCAGAACCGCGACAACGCCGCGATCCAGGCCAAGCTCGACGAACTGATCCGCGTCGGTGACGCCGAGAACCGCTTCATCGGCATCGAGCACCTGACCGACGAGGAACTCGAAGCCATCCTCGCCGAATGTGAGCAGAACGCGCAGACGATCCATCAGGAACTGCGCGGGCGCCGCGAGACGGCGTGAGTACGGACGTGCTCGAGGCGCTGCTCGCCGAGATACGCGCGTGCCGTGTCTGTGCCGGCGCACTGCCGCACGAGCCACGCCCGGTGCTGCGCGCGCACGGCGATGCGCGCATCCTGATCGTGGGGCAAGCGCCTGGCCGGCGCGTCCACGAGAGCGGCGCGCCGTTCACCGATCCGTCGGGCGATCGCTTGCGGGATTGGATGGGCGTGAGTCCGGAGCAATTCTATGACGAGACCCGCGTCGCCATCGCCGCGATGGGCTTTTGCTATCCGGGTACCGTGAAAGGCGCCGATTTGCCGCCCAGGCGTGAATGCGCGCCGCTCTGGCGCCCACGTTTGCTGCCTTTGCTCAAGAAAGTGCAGCTCACCCTTCTCGTCGGCGGCTACGCGCAGCGCTATCATTTGGGCGAACGGGCAGGGGCGAGTCTTCACGAAACTGTCGCCAAGTGGCGCAGCTACGGTGAGGGCGTCGTGCCGCTGCCGCATCCATCGTGGCGGAACACCGCATGGCTGAAGAAAAATCCGTGGTTCGAGGCGGAGCTGGTTCCAGATTTGCGCCGGCGCGTCTCCTCAGCGCTCTCGTCTTAGCGTTCGTCGCCGCGTGCGCGCCGATCCAACAGCGCGCACTCGTGCAACCGGCCGCGTTCGAAGGGCCAACCTTCGATGTCGCCAACAGCAAGTTCCGCACGTTCGACGGCGCCGAGCTTGGGCTGACGGCGTGGCTGCCGCCCGAAGAGGCGGAACCGTGGGCGGTGATCGTCGGCCTGCACGGCATGAACGACTACGCACGCACGTTTGAAACCGCGGGTCCGTGGTTCGCGATGCAGGGCGTCGCGACCTATGCGTATGACGCGCGCGGCTTTGGCCGCTCGCCAAATCGCGGCGTATGGGGCGGTGAACAACTGCTCACCGAAGATTTGCGCACGGCTGTCGCGACTGCGCGGCGCGCGCATCCGAACGCGATCATAGCCGTCGTCGGCGAAAGCATGGGCGCGGCGACAACCATCGCCGCGTTCGGTTCGGAAACGCCGCCGGAGGCGGATCGCGTGATCCTCGTCGCGCCCGCCGTGTGGGGCTGGTCGACGCTGCCCGATCTCTACGCCTTCACGCTCTGGACAGGCGCGCATTTGATGCCAACGCGCCCTGTCTCGGCGCCGCGCAGCGTGCAGCGCCGGATCGTCGCGTCCGACAACATCGAGATGCTGCGCGCCCTCGGGCGTGACCCGCATATGATCTTCTCGACGCGGATCGACGCGGTCTACGGCCTCGTCAATCTGATGGAAGCCGCGTCCGAGCGCTCGGCCAATGTGCGCGCGCCGACGCTGTTTCTCTACGGCGCGAACGATCAGCTGATCCCGCGCGCCTCGGCGATCGCGGCGGCGCGCCGCCTGCCATCGAGCGCGCGCACCGCCTTCTACCCAAACGGCTATCACATGATGCTCCGAGATCTGCAGGCGGAGGTCGTCTACGGCGATATCCTCGCGTTCCTCCGGGATGCGCATGCGCCGCTGCCTTCCGGCGTGCGCCCGCTGGTGGCGCCGCGCACCACGGTAGCGTCCCGTTAACGCTCGGCGGGCGGCAAAACGTTAACACCCGGCTGCTAGCCTCCGCGAAGGAGGCGGTACGTATGGCGATCGCGCTGTTCGATAAGCGCAAACTCGATGTCACCCGCGCGCGGTTCAAAGCGTGGTGGGATGGGGCTGAATTCGATCCTGCAACGGTTCCGGAGACTCCGGACGCCGTGAACGAATCGTCGCCCGACGATGAGCTGTTTGACGCGCCGGAATTGCCGCGTAGCGCGCGCTTGCAGGCGCTCGCTCTGTTGTGGGGCGATGAGCGGATATTACCGGGTGATGACACCGCAGACCGCCTCGCGCCCGCGCAACTTGGCGTCGCCGCCGATGGCCTGATCGGCGTGTTAGGCCCTGGCCTCATTGCGCCCGTCACGGCGCTCGCGGCCGCCCATGAAGGCCCGATCGCCGCGTTCGAGTGGCGCGACGAGACACATGAATTTCTTGCGGACGGTCTAAAGCGCGGCAAGCTCGGTGAGCGCGTCACCGCAACGCGCATCGATCTGGAAACGCACCCGTTCGAAGCCGACAAATTCGATGGCGTGTGGAGCCTCGACGAGTTCACCTACGCAGACGAACCAACGCGCTTTGCGCATCATCTCGCGAAGACCGTGAAGCCCGATCGCTGCGTGCTGGTCGAGTTCTACGCTGGACTTCCCTCACCGGACATCGCGCCGGCGTTTGCCTCGGCGTTCGCCGAGCCGCACATCCGCGCGGCGGGAGACGTGGCGCATTTTCTGATCGAGAGCGGCCTCAAGATCGAGGCGCAGGACGATCTCACCGAAGAGCACCTCGACTGCGCCAAGCAGGCGTTCAAGCGCCTGGAATCGCGCCTCAAGGAAGCGGGCGGCGTCGACACCGCCATCGCGCGCGAACTTGCGTGGGAAACCGAAGCCTGGCGTGCGCGCTTGAAGCTTCTCGCAGCGGGCCGCCTTGAGCGCCGCCGCATCGTGGCGCGTAAACCCGCCTAAAGAACGCCAGCGGCCTTCCAGGCTTCTACCGGCCAGCGCTTGTGCACCCAGAACCATTGCTCTGGCGCGGCGCGCACGACGCTTTCGACGAATGCATTCACGCGATGCACCGCGGCGGGGATTTCCGTCTCCAGCGGCGCATCATGATTGAGCGCAACGGGCTCATGCACGGTGATGCGGAAGCGTGCGCCGTTTAGGCGGCGCACGCTCATCGGCTGCAGCGTGGTCTTGAAGCGATGCGCGAGGCGCGCGGGACCATCGGCCGTCATGCAATCGTAGCCAAAGAGCGGCGCGGCGACGCCTTCATTGTACTTCTGGTCGTTCATCAGCGCGACGGAGACTTTGCGCGCGAGCGACCGCATCAGCCCCATGCCGCCTTCGACGCCTTTGGCCGCTTGCAACTGTGCGCCGTACGCCTGGCGAATATCCAGAATGCGCTGATCTATGATCGGGTTGTTGGCGGGCCGGTATGTCATCGCGCACGGCGCGCCACGCCGCGCAATCGACATCGGCATCAATTCCCAGTTCGAGAAGTGGCCGGAGATGAACACGACTCCCTTGTTTGCGTCGCGGATCGCGTCGAGGCGCTCGAGCCCAACCCACTCGATGCGCTCGCCGAACGGATCGAGGTTCGGCAGATGCGGCAACTCGGCGGCGGTGCGCCCGATCTCCGCCCACGCGGCGCGCGCCACGTCCTTGCGCCACGCCTCGTTCTCACTCGGAAACGCCATCCGCAGATTGCGTAGCGCCGTTTTGTGTGCGCCCGTCATTGGCCCGATGTTGGCCAGCCAATCGCCGCCGGCAGCCGAGGCTTTGTCGAGCGGCATGTTGCGGAAATGCGCGAGGTAGCGGTCGAACGCCCAAGCTTCGATGCGGAAGTACGGTGTGATTTCGGTTGAGATCGCCATCGCGCTAGCTCTGCATCCGCGCCGCAACGGGTGCGAGCAACGCATCGAGCGCGGCCTCATCGTCGAACT
The DNA here is from genome assembly GCA_964642205.1 of uncultured Caulobacteraceae bacterium. Taxonomy (GTDB): domain Bacteria; phylum Pseudomonadota; class Alphaproteobacteria; order Caulobacterales; family Aquidulcibacteraceae; genus JBEVOS01. The sequence continues at coordinate 10,609 of CAZXNY010000027.1, read as the reverse complement.
TCGCGACGACCGGGAGTGTCGCGATCCCTTCGCGATCTGCCGGCGCGAGACGCACAAAGTCCTTCTCGGTCGTGATCAGCGTCGCGCCCCGCTCGCGCGCCAGCGTGCGAAGCAGCTTGAGTTCGCTTGCGCTGAAGGCGTGGTGGTCGGGATAGGGCGCGGCTTCGCTCAAGTCCGCACCCAGGGCGGTCAGCGTGTCGAAGAATTTTTCAGGGCGCGCAATGCCGGCGAACGCCACCAGCGGCCCTGGCGGAGGGCGCACGGTGGCTTGCAGCGTCGCCTCAAGAACCGGACGCGAGAAAGCCGCGAGTTCTTTTGGGCGCGGCGCGCGCGCGCCGCTGTGCAGCAGCACCACGGCGTCCGCGCGGGCAAGTCCGCCGGCGATGGGCTCGCGCAGCGGGCCCGCCGGAAACACGCGCGCGTTGCCGAACGCGGCCTGCGCGTCGACGACGACGAGCGAGAGATCTTTCTTGAGCTGCGTGTTTTGGAAGCCGTCGTCCATCAGCAGCGCGCGCGCGCCCTCCGTCTCGGCAAAGCGCGCCCCGAACGCCCGGTTGCGCGAGACGATCGTCGCGCCGTCGGTTGCGTGGAGCAGCGCCTCATCGCCAACGTCACTTGCAGCGCTCCCGACTGAAACTGCACGCGCGCCAGCGTTCGCGCCGCCATAGCCGCGCAGCAGCACGTGTGCGCCCGCGCCGAGCTTGGCGCGCAGCGCGCGTGTTACAGGCGTCTTGCCCGCACCGCCGAGTGTGAGGTTGCCAATACACACGACCGGAATGGACGCAGCGTATTTCGGCGCGGCGCGCACGCGTGTCGAGACGATGGCGCTGTAGAGCCACGATGGCGGCTGCAGGAGCGCCTGCAACGCCAACGCCTTGTCGCGCCCCTCGGCCTTGCCGGTCCAGAACTCAGGCGGGCGCATGCGCGAGTGACCTGGGCGCCAGCGCGCCTAGCCGCGCGATGGTGCGTTCGAGCGCTTCGTTGGACTCGTTCGCGACGCGGCTCGCCGCCTCGGTGAGGCGCGCGCGCGCATCCGCGTCGCGCCACAGATGCGAAACCGCCGCCGCGATCTCCGACGGTGTCGTTACCGTCCGGGCGCCGCCCGCGGCGTGCAGCGCGTCGAACGCATCGGCGAAGCTTTCCACGTAAGGGCCGGTGAGGATCACGCTCTTGAGCTTCGCCGGTTCGATTGGATTGTGCCCTTTTAGGTGCGTGAGGAGCGAGCCGCCGATGAGGCTTACGGGGCACGCCGCGTAAAAGAGGCCGAGTTCGCCGAGCGTATCGGCCACATAGATCGGCGCAGCCCCGATTGGCGCTTTCTTGGCGCGCTGGGGCGCATCGCCCGCAACGAGCGCCGCGACCTTGTCGCCGCGTTCGGGGTGGCGCGGCGCAATGATGAGCAGCGCGTTCGGTTGCTCGGCGACAATCTCGGCATGCGCCGAGATCAGCAGCTCCTCTTCGCCCTCGTGCGTGCTCGCCGCGAGCCACACCGGCCGCTGGCCGATGGCGGCGCGCAGATGTGCGAGCGCGGCGGCGTCGAAATGCGGGGCGGGCGCGGAGAACTTGATGTTGCCGGAGCGCTCGACGGTTTTGCCCGACAGCGCCGTCAACGCGTCGGCCGTGCGCTGGTCGGCGGCGAGGATCAGGCCGAACGCATCGAACACGCGCCGCGCCGCGCGCTTGCGGCCATGCCAGCGCGCGAGCGTGCGCGGGCTCATGCGCGCGTTGACGAGCGCGAGCGGCACGCCGCGTTCGTGCGAACCGAGCACGAGGTTCGGCCACAGTTCGCTCTCGGCGAGGATGCCGATGTCCGGGCGCCAGTGATCGAGAAACCGCTTCACGGCGCCGGGCGTATCTACGGGCGCGTACACATGTTGCGTGCGTGCTGGTGGGCGGCGGGCGAACAACTCGGCCGAGCTGCGCGTGCCGGTGGTGACAAGAAAGTGCGCGTCCGGGTCGCGCGCCGCGAGCGCGGCTTGCAATTGCAGCAGCACGCCCATTTCGCCGACGCTCGCGCCGTGCAGCCAAACGAGTTTGCCGTTAGGCCGTTGCGCCGTGCTGCGGCCAAGCCGTTCGCCTATCCGCGCGGGATCTTCCTTGCCGCTGCGCGCGCGCGCACCGAGAACCAGCGGCGCCAACGGCGCAATCGCCGCGCTGCCAGCGCGGTAGAGCGAGAGCGTGAACGGTTCGCTCACGTGTCGGCGTCAGCTGGTACGGGCAGAACAGCGGTTTGTGGCGCACGCGGAATAGGCGGCACGCCCGCGCGCACGTCCGCATCGTCGGTGATGCGATTGAGTAGCGCTTCAAGTTCGAGTCGCGCGCTTTCGAGCGCCGCGTCGTCTGCGTCCTTCGCCACGTGGATTGGCCCGCCCCAGACGAACACGCCACGCTGAAACGGCGCGGGGATGACATGGTGATCCCAGGACTTCGCCGCCACACGCCGCCCCGGCTGGGACCAGGCGAACGCGACGATTGGTGCGCCGGTGCGCTTCGCGAGTTGGATCGCGCCCATCTGCGCGGTGAGGCGCGGCCCGCGCGGCCCGTCTGGAGTCACGCCCACGGCTTCGCCCTTGTTGAGGTGCGCGAGCATTTCGCGGAACGCCGCCATCACGCCCTTGCTCTTGCCCGCCTTGGCGCTCGATCCGCGCACCGGCTCGAAGCCGACCGTCCGGCAGGCTTGCGCAATAACGTCGCCGTCACGGGAGTTGGAGATGAGGATGCGCAGCTTCTGCTTGGCCTGCCACGGCGGCCAGCCGCGCCGCACCAGCAGCAGGCGGTTGTGCCAGAACGCGAGGATCACCGGCCCGCCCTTGGCCCACACGTCTTCGATCACGCGTTTGTCGATTTCGGTCCAGCGGGTCGTGGCGCCCGAGAAGCGCACGTACCAGCCAATGATGCGGCCTTGCAGCCGCAATCCCGCATCGGATTTCATATAGCTTTTCAGCATAGAGGGCTGGGGGCGGCGGTTTCTTTTTGGCTTTGAACCCCCTTATAGGGGCTCGCGCCCCGATGACAGACATTCTGACTGAACCTCACCCCGCGCCGGTCTCGGCCAAGGGGTTCGATCTCGCCACCGAGGCGGGCCGCAAGCGCGCTTGGAATGATTTGTTCTGGGCCGACCACGGCTTCCTGCGGCAGCGCTTCTCCAATTTCCACTGGAT
>CAZXNY010000027.1:0-7348 GCA_964642205.1 uncultured Caulobacteraceae bacterium | reverse complement strand
GCGGACCGGGCGGGGCTGATGGCGGTGTTCTACAAGCACTTTCGCGAAGGCGTGCCGATCGACCAGGCGCTCGAGCAATTGTCGCTAAAGTATCTGCACGTGAAGCACGGCAAGACGGGGCTTTTGGACTACTTCTTCCAGACCTACCTCGAAGAGACGCGCGAGAGCGGCAAGCCCTTCCTCGATTGGGTGCGGGACGATTACGAGCCCGCGCGCGTCAAAGCTGCGTTCAAACCGACCGCGTGGGGCAACGTCCTCGTCGACGTCATTCTGAAGCGGGAATAACTGGACACCGGCGCGCCTCGGGCTTAGGCCGCGTCCGTACCGATAATTCAAAACGTCCTGGGGAGGACCTCGATGAGAACCCTTTGGCTCGCCGCCGCGATGGCGGCTGCGCTTTCGTCCTGCGCCACGCCTGAAGCGGAACCGCCGCCCGCCGCGGCAGCGCCCGCAACGCCGGTCGCGGCCGGCCCCGCGCCCAACGACTACGCCAACGGCGCCAACTGGCTCTGCCGCCCCGGCTGGCAAGACGCCTGCGCGCAGGATCAGACCGCAACGTCGATCGCCAGCAACGGCCGCGCGACGCCGGTGGCGTTCACGCCCGCCGCCGATCCGGCGTTCGATTGCTTCTATGTCTACCCGACGGTCTCGATGGATCCGGGCGGCAACAGCGACATGACGGCCGGCCCTGAAGAGCTTTCGGTCATCAGCGCGCAGTTCGCGCGCTTCGGCTCGGTCTGCCGCACCTACGCGCCGCTCTACCGGCAAGCGACACTCACGGCGCTCCGCGCCAACGTGGCCGCCCCGAATTCCGTGCCGGTCGATCGCACGCTCGGCTACAACGACGTGCTAGCCGCCTGGAATTACTACCTCGCGAACGACAACAACGGCCGCGGCGTGATCCTCATCGGGCACAGCCAGGGCTCCGGCGTGCTCACCCAGCTCATACGCCAGGAGATCGACGGCAAGCCGATCCAACAGCGCATGATCTCGGCGATGCTGATCGGGACGAATGTCGGCGTGCCGGTTGGCCGTGACGTTGGCGGCGCGTTCCAGAACGTGCCGGCCTGCCGGTCGGCGACGCAGCTTGGCTGCGTGATCTCCTACGTCACTTTCCGCGCCGATGCGCCGCCGCCAGCGAACTCGCGCTTTGGCCGCGTGTTCAACTTCCAGACCATGCAGCTCGATCCGACGCAGCAAGCGCTCTGCACCAACCCGGCAGCCCTCGCAGGCGGTTCCGGCGCGCTCAACGCGTTCCTCGGCAGCGGCGCGCAGCTGATGATCGATCAGCGCACGCAATGGACGACGGCTAACACGCCGGTCACAACGCCGTTCGTGACGTTGCCGGGCCTGCTCACCGCCGAGTGCGTCAATGCGAACGGCTTCAGCTATCTCGCGATGCGCACCAACGCGAACCCGCGCGATGCGCGCACGGACACTGTGCCGGGCGATGTCATCGCGAACGGGCAAGTGCAAGCCGATTGGGGTCTGCACCTGATCGACGTGCAAGCGGCGATGGGCAATCTCGTCGATATCGCGCGGCAGCAAGGCGCCGCGTACGCAGCGCGCCGCTAGGCGCAAAAGCAATTCGCGGCGGGTGCGCTCCGGATGCGCGCCCGCCGCGATGCTTCCAGGCGTAGTTCCGCCTGGGTCTACCCAACCCACCATGCCGCCTTCGAGGCGTCTTATTGCTGCGGCGCGCTATGAGGCGTTTCGAGTGCTCCACTCGGTCCGCCGCGTTCCGGCTGACCCAATCTGGCGCAAAGGCCTCAACACTGCGTTTCCAAGACCAGAACAAAGTCTTGCGACGCATTTTTTCCGCGATTTTTTGCGAGCTTCAAACGGCCAAACGTGAACGCGCTTCAACCGGTGTTGCGAACACGTTAGCGTCCCGCTCAAGAGACGAGGGAGGCGGATTTGGTGCGGCTCGAGATCGTTGCGCTCTATGCGGGCGTGAACATTCTGTTGCTGTTGTTCTTGGCGTTTCGCGTGCCGGGGCTGCGGCGCAAGAACCAGATTTCGCTCGGCGACGGCGGCAATCCCGAACTCGTGCGGGCGGTGCGTGCGCACGGCAACGCGTCTGAATATATCCCGACCGGCCTCATCGGCCTCGTGCTGATTGCGCTGATGGATCCGGGGCTGCCGCTCTGGGTGCTGCACGCGGCGGGCGCGACATTGACCGCCGGGCGCATCTTGCACGCCGGCGGCCTGATGACGGGCGAACTCAACTTCGGCCGCATGGGCGGCATGGTGCTGACGTTCTTATCGTTCCTCGTGATGGGCGTGGCGCTAATCTACGCTGGCGTCACGCAAGCGCTTTAGGGCGCGAGCACCACGCGGCCCATGACCTTGCCTTCGCGAAGGTCCGCGAGCGCTTGGCTCGCGGCCTTGAGCGGGCGGTCATCGATCATCGGATCGTCGACCTTGCCGGTCTTGAGAAGCGCGACCAGTTCTTCGGCTTCCGCGAGCGAGCCCACGTACGAGCCGTGGATCGAGATCGCGCGCATCGGCAGCGTCGCGAGCGGCACCGTTACCGCGCCGCCGAAGAGCCCGACGATCACATAGGAGCCGCCGCGGCGGATCATGCCGCCCGCCGCTGCGTAGGTCGCCGGCGCGCCGACGAAGTCGAGCGCCGCGACCGCACCGCCCGTGCGGGTTACGAATTCCTTCACCGCGGCTGCGTCCGCGGGATCGATCGCTTCTGTCGCGCCGCGCTTGAGCGCATTCTCACGCTTCGCAGGATCGATATCGACGGCGACGATCGGGTTCTTGAAGAGGGACTTTGCGAGCGACAGCCCCATGAGGCCGACGCCGCCGAGGCCGACGAGCACGATCGGCTCCTTCGGGTCGGGCTTGCCGATCTTCTTGAGCGCGGCGAACGCCGTCAGGCCCGAGCACATGGCGAGCGCGCCGACGCCGGGCTTCAAGCCATCGGACGGGATCATCGCGCGCGCGTCCGGCACCAGCACGTGGTCGGCAAAGCCGCCCCACAGGCGAATGCCGAGGTTGCGGTTGTTGCCGCAAAGCTGCTGATCGCCGCGCTTGCACGCCGCGCAATTGCCGCAGCCGATCCACGGATAGACCGCCACCTTCGTGCCGACGGCCGGGCCGGAGACGCCAGCGCCAAGCGCGACAACTTCGCCTTCGATCTCGTGGCCGAGCACCGCCGGCAGGGGCATCGCGACGGGCATCTTGTTCCCGCCGCCCATATCGAAATAGCCGTCATGCAGGTGAACGTCGGAATGGCAGACGCCCGCGCGGGTGATCTTCACGACCGCTTCGCCGGGGCCGGGCTCTGGCGTGGGGCGCTCCAGCGATTCCAGGGCCTCGCCGAATTTCGTCACCGCCTCGCACCGCATCGCGCTCTCCCAACTCGTTCACATATCCCTTGCGGCAAGCGCCGTTGCGCCGCCGGGAGGGCTGGGCCATGTAAGGCCCATGCCGTCTAAAGTCGATCCGCGAGAGCCGCTTAGAGCGCTCATCGATCACGCGCGCCGCGCAGGCGCCGAAGCCGCCGAGGGAAGCGCCGCGATCCGCGAGAGCACGTCCGTCGATGTGCGCCTCGGTGAGCTTGAGGGCGTCGAGCGCGAAGAGAGCCGCTCAATCGCGCTGCGCGTGTTCCTCGGCAAGCAACAGGCGGGCGCGAGCTCGACCGATCTATCGGACGCCGGCCTCAAGGCGCTCGCCGAACGCGTGGTCGCGATGGCGAAGGAGGCGCCGGAGGACAAGTTTTGCGGCCTCCTCGACGCGCGCTACCGCGCGAAGGACCAACGCGATCTCGACCTCGCCGACACCGCCGAGCCGAGCGCGCAGCAATTGCAGGACATGGCGCGCGCCGCCGAAGACGCCTCGCGCGCGGTGAAGGGCGTTGTGAACTCCGGCGGCGCAGGCGCGTCGTCGGATTTCGGTACATCCGCCCTGATGACGAGCGATGGCTTCGAGGGCCTCGTGCGCACAACGTCGTACAGCTTCTCCACCCAGCCGATCGCCGAGCGCGATGGCAAGATGGAGCGCGATTACGATTACGGCCACGCGCGCTTCTTCTCAGATCTGCCGTCGCCAGAAGAGATCGGCCGCAATGCCGGCGAGCGCGCCGCCGCGCGCTTGGCGCCGCGCAAGATCGAAAGCCGCAAGGCGCCGGTCATTTTCGAGAACCGCTTGGCGGGCCGTTTGATCGGACCGCTATTTGGCGCGATCTCGGGCCCCGCTGTCGCGCGCGGCGTTTCGTTCTTGAAGGACAAGCTCGGCGCGCAGGTGTTCGCCAAGGAATTCCAGATCGACGAAGACCCGTTCCGCAAGCGCGGGCTCGCCTCGCGGACGTTTGACGGTGAGGGCGGCGCGGTGACGGCGCGGCCGATCGTCGAGAACGGCGTCATCACGACGTGGCTGCTCAACGCGTCTTCCGCACTGCAACTCGGCATGGAGCCCACGGGCCACGCAACCTACGGCCACGGCGGCCCGCCGGGCGTGGGCACGTCAAACCTCACCGTGCGCCCGGGCGATCGTGATCTCGATGGCCTGATGAAAGATGCGGGCGAGGGCCTGCTGATCACTGACATGTTCTCCCCGTCGCTGAATGGAAACACCGGCGATTGGAGCGTTGGCGTTTCTGGTTTCTGGTTCGAGGGCGGCGCGCGCGCGTTCCCGGTGAGCGAGATCACCGTTGCGGGCAATCTGATCGACATTTTCGGCCGCGTGCGCGCGGGCGCGGATGTCGAGACGCGCGGCGCGCTGCACATTCCCAGCTTGATCGTGGATGACCTTGCCATCGGCGGCGTCTGATCTTCCGCTCCTCGAAGCGGCGGCGCGCGAAGCTGGCGCGCTCGCCCGCGCGACCTTCGGCGCGCCAGTGGAAGTCTGGCAAAAGGGCGCCGAAGGCCCGGTAACCGAAGTCGATCTCGCGATCGACAAGTTGCTGACGGAACGCCTGCGCAGCGCACGGCCAAGCTATGGTTGGCTTTCGGAGGAAACGGCGGACAATTCCGAGCGGCTCGGCAAGGCTCGCTGCTTTATCGTCGATCCAATCGATGGCACGCGCGCATTCCTCGCGCATGAGCCGCAGTTCTGTATCTCCATCGGCCTCAGCGACGGCGATCGGGCGGTGCTCGGCGTCGTCTACAACCCGATCCTCGATGAGATGTTTGTCGGCGGCGAGGGCGTTGCGCCCACGCTCAACGGCGCCCCGATCGAACCCACCAAGCGCGGGCCGCTGGAGAATGCGCGGCTGATTGGCCGTAAGCGTTTCTACGCCGATACGCGCTGGCCGCGCCCATGGCCGCCGCTCGATCTCGAATGGCGGCTCTCGATCGCCTACCGGCTGTCTTTGATCGCTGCGGGCCAGTTCGATGGCGCGCTCATGCCCGGCTTCAAGAACGAGTGGGATACCGTCGCCGGCACGGCGATCCTCGAGGCGGCGGGCGGCAAGGTGACCGACATGTACGGCGCCCCGCTTTTGTTCAATCAGCCCGATCCGCGCGCGCCGGGCGCTGTGGCCACTGGCGGCGGCGCGCTCCATGCTCTGTTAATCGACCGCATCCAGCATTTGCCGCACCCGCGCGAGTGGGAGGCCGCCATCGCCGCCGCGCAGTCGAAGGAAGCGACATGACCGACCGCCAGCTCCTCCACCTCGTCATCGGCGGCGAGCTCAAGGATTTCGAAGGGGCCGAATTCGCCGACCTCTCCGCCGTCGATTTCGTGGGCGCCTACCCGAACTATCGGGCGGCCTATGACGCCTGGAAGGGCGCGGCCCAGCGCACGGTCGATAACGCGCGGATGCGCTACTTCATCATCCACGCCCACAAACTGCTCGACCCCGATTCCGATCATCACGACGATCACGATCATTAGCGTCGCTATATTGGGGCGGTGAGCACCTCCGACTCTCTGATGCTGCGCCTGTGGCGGCAGTTCGTGTCGCGCCACACGGGCGACCTGCTGGCGCTTGCCCCAGCGCTGATGCTCGTTGCGGCGGCTGGCACGGCGTACGCGTTCATCCTGAAGCTCGCGATCGACGCGCTGAACGGGGGCGATATGCGCGCCGCGCTCTGGGCGCCGGTGGCGATCGTGGGCGCAACGGCGGTGCGGGCGCTGGCGATCTGGGCGCAGGCGGTGCTCTCCCAAGGCCTCGCGCTCAAGGTGCTGCGCGATATTCAGGGCGCCATGTTCGCGGCGCTCATGGGCGCGGATTATGCGCGCTTCGCGCGCGAAGAAACCGGGCGGCTCGTCTCGCGCTTCACCAATGACATCAATGTCGTCAGCGACGGCCTGGTGCGCGGCATGCAGGCGGTGCTGCGCGATGCCCTGACTCTCGTTGGCGCGCTGGCGTCGATGCTGATCTTCGATTGGGCGTTGGCGCTCTTCGTGCTGGCCGTGTTCGCGGTCGCGTCCGGCCCGCTCGCGGCGATTGCGCGCCGCGCGCGGCGCCAGACCGAAAGCGCGCAAGCGCAGATGGGCGAACTCACGGCGTTGTTGAGTGAGAGCCTCGGTGCGGCGCGCTTCATCAAGACGTATCGCTTAGAAGATCGCGAAACGGCGCGCGCGGAGGCGGCGTTCGAGCGCCGCCGCAAGCTCGCGATGAAGCTGGTGCACAACCGCGCTCGTTCCGATCCGCTGCTGGAGATCCTTGGCGGCCTAGCGCTCGCGGGGGTGATCGCGATCGCCGGCTGGCGGATCGCGTCCAATGAAATGACGCTCGGCGATCTCCTCGGCATCGTCACCGCCGTCGGCGTCGCCGCGCCAGCGGCGCGCTCGCTGGGCTCGTTCAACACCGTGCTCAACGAGGCGCTCGCGGCGCTGACGCGCATCTTCGGCCTGATCGACGAGCCCGCACGCATCGTCGACGCGCCTGGCGCGCAGCCGCTCAAGATCGAGAGCGGGCGATTGGCGTTCGACAATGTCTCGTTCGCCTATGGCGATGCGCCTGCGATCGAGAACGTGAGCTTTACGGCCGCACGCGGAGAGATCGTTGCGCTTGTCGGCCCGTCTGGGGCGGGCAAGTCGACGATCTTCAATCTGATCGCGCGGCTCTACGATCCGAGCGAAGGGCGCGTCGTGATCGACGGGCAGGATATCGCGCAAGCGACGACGGCGTCGGTGCGCGCCGCCTCCGCGCTGGTCGCGCAAGATGCGGCGCTGTTCAACGATACGGTGGGCGCGAACATCGCCCTCGGAAGACCAGGGGCAAGCGCGGGCGAAATCGAGATGGCGGCGCGTGCGGCGGCGGCGCATGGCTTCGTCTCGGCGCTCCCAAAAGGATACGACACCGTCGTTGGCGAACGGGGCGGGCAATTGTCCGGCGGCGAGCGCCAGCGCGTGGCGCTCGCGCGCGCGCTCCTGGCGGACGCGCCGA
>CAZXNY010000026.1:0-14483 GCA_964642205.1 uncultured Caulobacteraceae bacterium | reverse complement strand
GGTAGCGAGAACAGCGGCGATCTCGACCGGGTGGTGGCCGTAATCGTCAATAATGCGCACGCCATTCCAAGCGCCTGTGGTGGTGAAGCGGCGCTTCACGCCGCCAAAGCTCTTCAACCCTTCGCGCAGCCCAGCGTCATCGACGCCCAGCTCGCGCGCCACCGCGATGGCGGCGAGCGCATTCTGCACGTTGTGGCGGCCCGGGGTTGAGAGGAACAAGTCCTTGAGCACGACCGGCGTCTCACCAGAGCGTTTGCGCAACTCCACATCGAACAGCGAGCCATCAGCGCCGGGGCGCACATTGTTGGCGACGACATCGGCCTGCGGATTAAAGCCATACGTCAGTATGCGCCGGTCCTGCACCCGCGCGGCGAGCGATTGGACTTGCGGGTGATCGAGGCACATCACCGCAAAGCCGTAGAACGGAATGCTCTCGACGAACGTCTGGTACGCCGCGTTCATCGCTTCGGCGGTGCCGTAGTGATCGAGATGCTCGGGGTCCATGTTGGTGACCACGACGGCGGTGGCCCGCAGGCGCGTGAACGTGCCGTCGCTCTCATCGGCCTCCACTACCATCCACTCGCCCGCACCCATGCGCGTGTTGGCGCCATAGGCGTTGATGATGCCGCCATTGATCACGGTCGGGTCTTTACCGCCAGCAACGAGAAGCGTGGCGACGATCGATGTGGTTGTGGTTTTTCCGTGCGTGCCGCCGATCGCGACGGTCCATTTGAGGCGCATCAGCTCGGCGAGCATTTCGGCGCGGCGGACGATCGGTAGGCCCTTCGCGCGTGCGGCGTCGACCTCCGGATTGCCGCCCTTGATCGCGGAGGAAATCACGACGACGCCCGCGTCGCCGATGTTCTTGGCTTCGTGGCCGATGAAGATGCGCACGCCCTCTTTACGAAGGCGCGCGATGTTGTCGCCCTCCTTCGCGTCCGAGCCCTGCACGTCATAGCCGAGGTTCTTCATCACTTGCGCGATGCCGCTCATGCCGATGCCGCCGATGCCGACGAAGTGCACGGGACCAGTGTCGAACGGGACGGGACGGGAGACCATGTGTGCCTTTGCGCGCAACTAAACGAGCGGCTTGACCATGCGCTTCAACGGCACGGCCACGCCGGAGGGCGTATCTGCCTCAAATTCGGTTTCGACGCGATAGCCGCACGCTTCATAAAGCGGCACGCCGCCCATCGTGCCCGCCAATTCCACGCTGCGGAACCCCTCGGCCTTCGCCGCCGCTTCGCAGAGGTCGAGAATGCGCCGGCCGATCCCGCGCCGGGCGTGATCGGGGTGCGTGTACATGGCGCGCACGCGCGCATTGTCTGTCGCGGGATCGAGCAGCGCCGCGTCACGCCCGGCGCTGTGATCGCCGCCAAACAACGTCGCGCGCCGGCTCCAGCCGCCGCAACCGACGATCACGTCGCCCTCTTCGATCACGAAGTAAGTTCCGTCATCGATCAGCTGCGTATCGAGCCCCATGATCGAGAACGAGGCCTGCACCTGCGCGGGCGTGAGAAACGGCGCGAGCAGCTCCGGGATCGCCTGGTTCATGATCGCGGTAAGCGTCGGCACGTCAGCGCGCGTTGCAAGGCGGTGGGTGAAGGTCACCCGTGGATTTTAGCCGCCGCCGAGTTCGATCGCTAGGTCCGCGAGGCGTTCGGCGGCGTCCGTGTTGCCCGAGGCGCGCGCGGCGGCGGCGCGGACGGCGAGGCCATGCGTATCGGTGAGGCGCTCTTCGAGCTTTTTCCGCAGCGCTTCCTCGGTGAAGTTGATCTCGGCGATCACGTCGGCGGCGCCCACGGCCGTCATGCCTTCCGCGTTGGCGGTCTGGTGATCGTCGGCAGCAATGGCGAGCGGAACGAAGATCGCCGGTCGGCCAACGACCTGCGCTTCCGTGACGGTCGAGGCGCCGGCGCGGCCGATGAAGAGATGGCACGCCGCGAGGCGCTCAGCCATGTTCGGAAAGAACGGCGCGATCTCGAACGAAACAGCGGCGTGATCGTACGTCGAGCGCACCTCGTCGAGCTGCTCGTCGCGCACCTGCTGCACGATGTGCAGACGCTCGCGCAACTCGGCAGGCAACAAAGATACCGCGCCCGGCACGACTTCGCCAAACAGACGCGCGCCTTGGCTGCCGCCGGTGACGAGGATGTTGATGCGCCCGCCCGCGGGCAAATCCGGATACGGCGTTTCGCGCGCGGCGATGATCGGCGGGCGCACCGGGCTGCCCGTGACGCGCTTTCGTGGGCGCGCGCTCTCCGGGAGCAGGTCGAGCCGCTCGAAGCCGCACGCAACGGCGGCGGCGTCCGGCGCGAAGTAGCGGTTCACACGGCCAAGCACGGCGTCGGCTTGAAAGATGAGGATCGGGCGCTCTTGCGAACGCGCCGTCCAGAGAGCGGGCACCGAAGGATAGCCGCCGAAGCCTGCGATGACCGCGGGATCGAGGCGCTTCAGATGCGCGTCGGCCGCCATGATGCCGCGCGCGATGCGCAGCGCTGCGCCGACAGCTTTGATCGGATTGCGGAGCGTGAACGTTGCGGCAGGCACGTCGATGATCGCCTCGGCGGGAAAGCCTTCGGCGTAACGGCGGCCGCGAATATCCGTCATCAGCACGACGCGCCAGCCGCGCTTCATCATCTCTTCCGCGAACGCGGCGGCGGGAAACAAGTGCCCGCCCGTGCCGCCCGCCGCGATGAGAACGAGTTTGCGGCTCATGCGCTGGGCCCTTCGTAGAGATAGGCGCCAGGGCGCTTGCGCGTCAGCGCAAGCAAGCACCCGAACGCGAACGCAACGCCGAGCATCGACGAGCCGCCGTAAGACACGAACGGCAGCGTCATGCCTTTTGCTGGCGCAAGGCTCACGTTCACCGCGATGTGGATCGCCGCTTGCGTGACGAGAAGCGCCGTGAGCCCGGCCGCCGCGAGTTGATCGAACGGCTCAACCAAGCGGCTCGCGCGTGAGAGTCCACGGAACGCGACCGCGCCGAACGCCGCGACGATACCGAGCGAAGCGAACAAGCCAAATTCTTCTGCGGCGACAGCGAACACGAAGTCGGCGTGCGCATCGGGCAAGGTGCGCTTGACGATCCCCTCGCCCGGCCCGCGCCCGAACACGCCGCCGGACGCAATCGCATCGAGCGCGCGGCCGACTTGGTATGCGGCAGGCCCTTCCGGATTGACGAAACCATCCCAGCGTTCACGCGCGTGCGGATAGAGTGCGTAGAGCGCAAGGCCCGCGGCAGCCGCGCCGAAGGCGCCGAGCGCGAGCCAGCGCAAGCGCAGACCAGACAGCAACAACATCGCGCCGAGCACGACGCCGAGCAGGATCGTTTGGCCAAGATCGGGCTGCTGCAGCAGCGTCAACGCCGTAAGCGCATAGAGCCCAATCGCGACGGGGCGGCCAGGAAAGCGCGGATCGCGCATGCCTTCCGACAGCATCCACGCCCATACGATAACGAGCGCGGGCTTCAGAAGCTCCGACGGCTGAAACGAAACGCCCGCGATCATCACCCAGCGCGCCGCGCCGCGCACCTCGGGCGCAAACAGAGCGACCAATAAACAAAGCGGCAGCATCACCGCGAACAGCACCGCGCCCGCGCGCCGCACAAAGCGCGTGTTCACCCAAGCGATGGCGGCGATTGCGAGCACGCCGAACGCGACATACGCCACGTGCCGGAGCGCGAAGTAGAACGCCTCGCCCGCGCGAAACTGCGAGCTGGCGCCGGGACTAGCGGCGAGCGCGATCAGCACGCCGAACGCCGCGAGCGCGGCGGCGATGATGATGAGCGGCCGGTCGAGCGTGCGCGCGCGATCGATCGCGAAGGTAAAGCCGCTCGTGATCGCGGCGATCATACGGGACCGGCTTTGCGGGCGGGGCCCGGCTCAGCCGCGAGCTTGGCGACAAGCGCTTTGAACGCATCGCCGCGCGCCTCGAAGTCCGCAAACTGATCTTGCGACGCGCAGGCGGGCGAGAGCAGCACCACAGGATGCGGATCGCCCGACGCGCGCGCCGCGCGGTATGCGTATTCAACAGCCGTATCGAGATCGCCCGCGACCGTCGTCTTCACGCTGCCTTCGAGCGTTTTTGCGAACTCGTCTTGCGCTTCGCCGATCAGGAAGGCGTGCTCAATGCGCGGGAAGAACGTGCGCAGCGGCTCGATGCCGCCCTCTTTCGGGCGCCCGCCTGCGATCCAATAGACCTTTGGATACACAGCCAGCGCTTGCGCCGCTGCGTCCGCGTTCGTCGCTTTGCTGTCGTTGATGAACCGCACGCCCTGCACGACGCCCGCACGCTCCAAGCGATGCTCAAGCCCCGGGAACGATTGCAGCGCTTGTGCGATCACGCGCGGCTCAACGCCCACGGCGCGCGCGGCGGCGTACGCGGCGGCGGCGTTCTGCGCATTGTGGCGGCCCATCAAGGCGGGCGCGGTTTCGAGATCGACGATCGCTTCGGCGCGCGCGCCGAGCGCATCGTAGAGCTTGCGCCCCACGACGCAGACGCCGCGCCCAAGCGCTTGGCCCGCTGAAATCGGCGACACGATCTGCGGCGCGGACGCCGTGAGCGCCGTGCAGATGCCGGCGCAGATGTGATCGTCCACGCCGACGATGGCCCAATCGCCGGCGCCCTGATTGCTGAAGATGCGCTTCTTGGCGGCGATGTAGCCGTCCATGTTGCCGTGACGATCGATGTGATCGGGCGACATGTTGAGCAGGATCGCCGCATCGCACCGCAGCGAGTCAACGAGATCGAGCTGGTAGGATGAGAGCTCCAGCACGTAGATCGCGCCCGCATGGAGCGGCGCAAGATCGAGCACTGCGGTGCCGATATTGCCGCCCATGCGCACATCGCGCCCGGCTTGCTTCAAGATCCAGTGCTCAAGCGCCGTCGTCGTCGACTTACCGTTCGTGCCGGTGATCGCAATCACCTTCGGGCGCGCAGACGCTGGCAGCGCGTTGATCTCGCGCGCGAACAATTCAACGTCGCCCATGATCGGCACGCCCACGGCTTGCGCGAGCGAGACGACGCGGTGCGGCGCGGGATGCGTGAGCGGCACGCCAGGCGACAACACGAGCGCGGCGAAACTGCGCCAATCGCGCGCGTTGATATCGGACACCGGAACGCCCGCGGCCTCGGCCTTCGCGCGGTTGACGTCGCTATCGTCCCACGCGTGGACGCGCGCGCCGCCGGCTTTCAGCGCGCGCGCGGCGGCAAGGCCAGAGCGCGCAAGCCCGAACACGGCGACATCGCGCCCCGCGAATGTAGTGATTGGAATCACGCGCGCCCCCCGGCGCCCACGCTGCGCATGTCCCTACCTCAGCTTCAGCGTGGCAAGGCCCGCGAGAGCGAAGATCACCGACACGATCCAGAAGCGGATCACGATCGTCGGTTCTGCCCAGCCGAGCTTTTCGAAGTGATGGTGGAACGGCGCCATTAGGAACACGCGCTTGCCGAACCGCTGATAGACGAAAACCTGGATGATGACGGAGAAGAGCTCCATTACGAACAAGCCGCCGACGATCGCGAGCACGATCTCATGCTTCGTCGCCACCGCAACGGCGCCGAGAATCCCGCCAAGGGCAAGCGAACCCGTATCGCCCATGAACACGCGCGCGGGCGGCGCATTGTACCAAAGAAAGCCGAGACTTCCTCCGAGCAGTGAAGCGAGAATGACGGAGAGTTCGCCGACCCCCGCAACATGGCGGATGCCGAGATAGGCCGAGTAATCGACGCGCCCGACGAGGTAGGCGATGAACCCGAACGTCGCGCCCGCGATCATCACCGGCACGATGGCGAGGCCATCGAGCCCATCGGTGAAGTTCACCGCGTTGCCGAAGCCGACGATCACGATCATCGCGAACAGCAGGAAGAACGGGCCGAGCTGAATGCCGAAATTGTTGATGAAGGGCAGCGCGACCGTCGTGAAATCGCCGCGCGCTTCGATGAGCGCTTGCCAGAACACCTGCGCGTAACGCGCGCTCGCCGGGTTCGAGTGCCATTCGGCGGCGAGCATGATGAGCGCCGCGCCCATCGCAATCGCAAACTCGAGCCCGAGGCGCACTTTGCCGGAGAGCCCGTCATGCGTTTGCTTGGTCACCTTGGCGAAATCATCGAGAAAGCCGATCGCGCCAAAGCCTGCGAACACGAGCAGCACAGCCCAGGTGTACGCATTCTGCAGATCGGCCCAAAGCAGCGACGAGACGCCGACGCTGATGAGGATGATGAAGCCGCCCATCGTGGGCGTGCCTTTTTTCGAGAGCAGGTGGCCTTCGGGACCATCGGTGCGGATCGGCTGGCCTTTGCCCTGCTTCTTACGCAGCCACGCGATCATGGGCGCGCCCGCGATGAACGCGATCAGCATCGCCGTCACCACCGCGCCGCCGGCGCGGAACGTGATGTAGTTGAACAGGTTGAGGATCGAGTACTGACCCGCATACGCGCCGAGCATTTCGAGCATGGCTCAGGCGTCTCCGCTCGTCTTGAGGCGCGTCAAAGCTTTCACCACGTCCATCATCCGCGATCCGTTCGATCCCTTAACGAGCACCACATCGCCGGCGCGGATCGCGCCAGCAATCACCGGTATCAACGCATCCGCCGTTTCCGCATAGCCCCCGCGCAAGGACGGCGGCAAAGCTTCGAAAAGCGCCGCCATGCGCGGCCCCGCCGCGAACACGAGATCGACGCCCGCCGATTCGATGGGCGTTGCGAGACCGGCATGATAGGCCCGCTCATCGGCGCCGAGCTCGAGCATATCCCCAAGCGCCGCGATGCGCCGCCCGCCCTCGCCAACACCGCGCGCACCGAGCGTCGAGAGCGCAGCCGCCATCGAAGTGGGGTTCGCGTTGTAGCTATCGTCCACCAACACGAACGAGCCGAACGCAGCTTGGATCGTTGCGGATGCGCCGCGCCCATCGGGCGCTTTAAAGTTTGCGAGCGCGTGGGCGGCGGCGAAGAGATCTGCGCCCGCGAGATCGGCGGCGGCGAGCGCGGCGACGCTGTTGAGCGCCCAATGCGCGCCTTCCGCGCCGATGCGGTAACGGATTTGGCGGCCGAGAATGTCGGCTTCGGCAATCGAGCCCCCGTCCACCATCTCGAACTTCAAGAGCCGCGCTTCGCATTCCGGCGCGCGGCCGAAACGAATGATGTTCGCCGCGTTCGCTTCAGCGGCGGCGAGCAAGCGCGAAGCGTGCGGCGCCTCGTTGGGGACAAGCGCGGTGCCTTCGGGCTCCAGTCCCGCGAACACATCGCCCTTCTCGTCCGCGACCGCTTCAAGCGAGCCGAGATTTTCCACATGCGCCGGCGCGATCCACGTGATGATCGCAACGTGCGGCTTCACCAGCGTGGTGAGCGGCAGGATTTCGCCGCGATGATTCATGCCCATCTCGAACACGCCGTATTGCGCATCCGGCGGCAACCGCGAAAGCGTAAGCGGCACGCCCCAATGATTGTTGAAGCTCTTCACCGCCGCATGCGTCTTGCCGCTGGCGGCGAGGCAGACGGCGACGGCTTCCTTTGTCGACGTTTTGCCGACCGAGCCTGTGATGCCGACACGCTTGGCGGCGCTGCGTTCGCGCGCGACGTCCGCGAGGCGGCGGAGTGCTTCGAGCACGTCCGGCACCACGAGCGCCGGGCCTTTCGCTTTCGCGGCGTCGCTCACCAGCGCAGCGCACGCGCCTGCCGCATACGCCGCATCAAGAAAGTCATGCCCGTCGCGTACGTCTTTCAGCGCAACGAAGAGGTCGCCCGTCTCCAGCCCGCGCGAATCGATCGACACGCCCGACGCGATCCAGGAATCGGCGCCAATGAGGTGCCCGCCCGTCGCAGCCGCCGCATCTTCCGCGAGCCACAGCGCTTGTTTCATCGGCCCTGCTCCAGCGCGCTCTTCGCAACGTCCTGATCCGCGAACGGATGCGTCACGCCTTTGATGATTTGCCCGGTCTCGTGCCCCTTGCCGGCGATCAGCACCGCATCGCCACGCTCCGCGCGCGCGATGGCGCTGCGGATTGCTTCGGCGCGATCGCCGATCTCTTCGCCCTTCGGACAACCTTCGAGCACTTGTTTACGGATCGCGGCGGGCTCTTCGCTGCGCGGATTGTCATCCGTCACGATCACGACGTCGGCGAAGCGCTCCGCGACAGCGCCCATCTTCGCGCGCTTGCCGGGATCGCGGTCGCCGCCGCAGCCGAACACGAGAATGATCCGCCCCGGCGCGTGCGGGCGCGCCGCGCGCAGCAGCACGTTGAGGCCATCGGGCGTGTGCGCGTAATCGACGAACACATGCGCGCCGCTCTTGCTCGCGCCGATATGCTCCATGCGGCCTTTCACCGGTTTCAGCGCGCGCATCGCGGCCCACACGCCGTCCGCACTTTCACCGAGGCCGAGCGCCAGCGTCGCCGCGGTCGTTGCGTTGATCGCCTGAAACTCACCGATCAGTGGCACATCGACTTTGTGCTCACCGCCTTGCCACGCGAGCGTGAGGCTTTGGCTCGCCGGATGCGGCGAGAGCTCTTGGATCTTCAGCCCGCGCGCCGGCGCCGCGCGCCACCCCGTCTGCATCGTGACGAGCCCGTTCTCTTCCGCTTCCGCGCTGAAAATCAGCGCATCCGGCGAATCCGCATTCACGACAGCTGGCGCGCCTTTCTCGACCAAGCGCCACAGCAGCAGCTTCGCCGCGCGGTACTCGTCCATCGTCTGGTGATAGTCGAGATGATCTTGCGTGAGGTTCAAGAACGCGCCCGCTTGAAAGCCGACGCCATCGAGCCGCGCCTGATCGAGCCCGTGGCTCGACGCTTCCATCGCAACATGCGTGACGCCCGCATCCGCCAACTCTTGCAACGTGCGATGCACCGCGACGGGATCCGCTGTGGTGTGGCCAAGATCGATCACGCCGCCATCCCAGATCGCGCCAAGCGTGCCGAGGCTGGCGGCTTTCTTCCCGTTCGCCGCCCAAATCTGCCGCAGAAAATCGACCGTGCTCGACTTGCCGTTCGTGCCCGTCACGGCAACGCGTACGGCCGGCTTGCGCGGATAGAACCGCGACGCTGCGATCGCGAACGCATAGCGCGCGTTCTCAGCGACGAGATGCGGCACGCCAGGATCGGCGCCGAGGTCGCCTTCGGACAACACTGCAACAGCGCCGTTCGCTTTCGCTTGCGCGATGAAATCACGCCCATGCGCGGCGACGCCCTTTAGCGCCGCGAACACATAGCCCGGCTTCACCGCACGGCTATCGGCCGTCAGCCCAGCAACGGCGACGCGCTCGGCGCCGGCGGGCACGCGCGTCTGCGCTGTTGCGAACACTTCGCCAAGCAACATTTGGTGGCCCGCCAAGAGGCTTCTCCTCAACGGCCGGCGTTTACGGGCTGAACCCGCAAACCGAGCATCGGCGCAATGCGCTGGGCGATGCGGCCAACCGGGCGCGCCGCCACCGCACCACCCGTGGCGTGACCACCGGTTGCGGCTGTGCGCGCCGGCTCGTCGAGCGCCAGCACGATCACATAGCGCGGGTCGAACGCCGGGAATATGGCGGCGAAGGAGGAGAACATCCGATCCTGGTCATAACCGGCGCCCTCGCCCAGCTTTTCGGCGGTTCCCGTCTTCCCGGCGATCGCGAGGCCCGGGACATCCGCTTCCCGCCCGGTGCCGGTCTGGACCGTGGCGCGCAGCATTTCGAGCGTGGCGCGCGTGGCTTCGGGTGAGAACACCGGATCGCGGCGGATGGGATCTCCTTCGCGGTGGATCGCGAAGGTCGGCGCGACGCGTTGGCCGTTGTTGGCGAACACCGTGTAGGCGCCCGCGAGCGCGGCGGGCGAGACGGCAAGGCCATAGCCGTACCCAAGCGTCGCGACATCGAGGCGCGACTGCGTGCGCGGCGCGATGGGGGCGGCGTTCTCCTGCAATTGCAGCGGCGAAGCCTCCAGGAGGCCCAGCCGCGCGAGATAGCTGCGCTGGCGTTGCGCGCCGACGCGCAGCGCGATCATGGCCGCGCCTTTGTTCGACGAGTGCGTGAGAATTTCCCGCAGGCCCGACGAAACCGGCGCGCGATCGTGATCGACGATGCTGCGCCCGTCGACCGCGTACGCGCGCTGCAGGTCGAAGCGCTCGCTCGTGTTCGAGAGCCCTAGATCAAGCGCCATCGCGACGGTGAACGCTTTCACCGTCGAGCCCATTTCGTAGCGCTCGCCTGATGCGCGGTTACGCGAAGACTCGCGCGTCGCGGCGCCGGCGTTGTTCGGGTCGAGCGCAGGCCAAGACGCGAGCGCGAGCGTCTCACCGGTGCGCCCATCGAGCACGATGACGGCGCCGCCAGTGGCGCGTGACGTTTCCGCCGCGCGCGCGAGTTCGACTTCGGCGGCGTACTGGATGCGCACATCGAGTGAAAGGCGCACGGCTTCATCGCCAGCGGCGCGGATGCGTTCGTTAAGACCGCGCTCCACGCCCGCGAGCGGCTCAAGATCGCGGTTCGTGTATCCAAGCGCGTGGCCCGCAAGCGACCCGTTCGGATAGACGCGGCGGTCTTCCGCTTCAAAACCGATGCCGGCGAGCCCAAGCTCCATCACTTGCGCGCGCTGCGAAGGCGTGAGGCCGCGGCGGAGATAGACGAGCGTACGGTCACGGTCGGCGAGGCGCCGCTCTGTGACGGCGCGGTCGAGTTCGGGAAAGACGCGCGCGAGCGCGGCGGCGGTTTCCGACGGATTCCACACCCGTGCGGGCGTCGCCGTCAGCGTGAAGGCGCGCACCGTCGTCGCGAGCAGCACACCGTTGCGGTCGGTCAGATCGGCGCGCGCGAGTTGCGTTTGCGCGGCCGGCCGTGCGCGCGCGGCGTTCGGATCGCCCGCGAACGCCAGTTGCACCGAGCGGCCGCCAAGCACGGCGAGCAGCGCGATGAGCACGATGGCGAGCGCGCGGATGCGCGTCCGGGCGGGCGCGGCCTCCATCGTGACCGAAGGCGATGCGAGCGCCGCTTCATGCGCGAAGGCTGGGCCGAACGGCTTCATTCGCGGCGCGCTTGTTTCTGTTGCGGCGCCTCCGGCGCGGGAAGCGTGCGATCGATTGCGCGCTCCGGCAGCGCGCGTGCGCCGCCGGCCGGCTCCATCTTCAACTCGCGGCGCGCGAGTTCTTCGACGCGCGCGGGGCTTTCGAGGTGCGCGACTTCGGCGCGCAGCGCGCGGATATCGGCTTCAGTTTCCCCAATCTCGGTTTCGATCGCTTGCACGCGCTGGCGCGCGGCGCTCGCGTCCGTCTTGGCGCGATAGAGCCCGACGAACAGCACCACGATCAACACGGCGGCGGCGATTTGAAACGCGCGGATCAAACGAGCTTCTCCCATTCGGCGCGCGCACGCGGCGCAAGATCGGGCGCGTCATACGCTTCCCAGGCCGGCGCATCGGTCCGCACCGCCCAGCGAAGGCTCGCAGACCGCGCGCGCGGATTGGCGGCCGTCTCCGCGTCCGAAGGCGTGATGGTACGCCGAGTCTCCAGCGTAAAACTTGGGGCCGGCCCCGGCGCAGGCGTTGGCGCGTGCCGCGAGCCCTGCCCGCCAGCCGCCGCGCGCGACACCAGAAACTGCTTCACCAGGCGATCTTCGAGCGAGTGAAACGAAACGACGGCGAGACGGCCGTTTGGTTTGAGCAGCCGTTCCGCAGCCGAAAGCGCGCGCGCGAGTTCGCCGATCTCGTCGTTCACAAGAATGCGCAGCGCCTGAAACGCGCGCGTCGCGGGGTGTATTTTGGCGCCGCGCCGGCCTCCCACCGATTTTTCGAGAAGGTCTGCGAGTTGCCCGGTGCGTTCGATCGGCCCCGCCGCGCGCGCCTGTGTAAGAAAACGCGCCATGCGGCGGTGTTCGTTCTCTTCCCCAAACGCTTCGAGCACGTCCGAAAGCGCCGCCTCCGAAAGGTGGTTCACAGCGTCCGCCGCGCTCGGCCCCGCCTTCTCCATGCGCATGTCGAGCGGCGCATCGTTCTGAAACGAAAACCCGCGCTCGGCTTCGTCGAACTGAAACGACGACACACCGAGATCGAGCGCGACGCCATCGACCGGTTCGCCAACAAGCGTCTCCATGTCGCCGAACCGGCCCGCGCGCAGCAAAAGCCTATCGCCAAACTCCGCCACAAGCGCCGCGCCGCGCGCCAGCGCATCAGGATCACGGTCGAGCGCGATCACGCGGACGTTCGGGCCGGTTTCCAGAATGGCGCGCGTGTAGCCGCCGCCGCCAAACGTGCCGTCGACGTAGAGCCCGCCGTCTTTGACAGCGAGCGCGCCCACTGCTTCGGCCAGGAGGACTGGCGCGTGGCCCATGCCTGCTGCTCAGGCGGAACGAGAGGGGGCGCGCGGTACGTCGCGCGCGGTCTCTGAGTTCGCGCGCGCCGCTGTCTCACCTAGCGCGCCCCCGTTCGTTCCGCCCTGCAGCCTCCTCATGTGTTCGCTCCGGCGAGATCGCGCAGCGAGGTCACGCCCGCCGCGATCTCGCGCGATTGCTTGTCCCAGGCTTCCTCGCGCTGAGGCGCCCAGACCTCGAACCGGTCCCGCATGCCGACGAAGACAGCGTCTTCGACGATCTCGAACTGCTCCCGCAGATGCCCGGGAAGCGTGACGCGCCCCGCGCTATCGAACGCGCAGAACACGGCGAGACCGAAATAAAGCCGCTCCAGAGCGGCGCGTTTGGGATCGAGCGGGTCGAGCTTTTCGAGGAGCGCGGCCCGCCCCTCCATGAAAGCCGCCCCCGCCCCTTCAAGGCAAGGCCGGTGCTGCGACGGAAAGAGATAGACGCCCTCGGCCCCCTCCAGACACGCGCGCAGGGGCGCGGGCACGCTTACGCGCCCCTTCGCATCCACGCCGTTCCGGTGACGACCGGTGAAATACATCGACCCCTCCGCAGGCCCCGACAGCCGCTTGGGAGATAACTGGGCCACTATGCCCTGAGTTGGGATCAAATGGGAAGGGCTGGGCGATGGGTATCGTCATTAACGAATCGTTACACTTCGCGCGCCTGGCGCGGGAAACGTGACGGCATCGTCGCGGAAGCGTCTTGGACCCGGCGGCCTGTCACGAACCGCTTGCACGCGCGGCGGCCGGGCCGATCATGTCGGCGGGAGGCGCCAATGCAGTCAGCGCGTTACGGGGTCGATCACGCCGGCCCGCACCAGACGCCGGAGACCGAGGCCGATTACGAGACGCTGATGCGCGACGGGTGCGTCGTGCTCCACGGGCTCGTCAGCGCCGAGCACTGCGCCGAGATTAAAGCCGAGGCGCAGCGCCTCATCGGCCAAACCGGCCGCAATCCGTTCGAGGGCCTGAACACCCAGCGCGTCTACAACGTCCTCGCCAAGACGCGGCTGTTGGACGATCTCATCATTCATCCGCGCGTGCTGGCGTTGCTCGATCGCCTGTTCGAGCCGAACTACCTGCTGTCGCAAGCGCAGCTCATCAACATCCGCCCCGGCGAGGCCGCGCAAGCGCTGCACACCGATGATGGTTTCTACCGCATCCCCCGCCCGCGCCCGCCGCTCGGCGCCGCCACGATCTTCGCGATCGACGCGTTCACCGAAACGAATGGCGCCACGCGCATCGCGCCGCGCACGCAGAATCTGCCAACAGGCGAACGCCCCGCCGATGACGAGACGTTTCCCTGCGTCATGCCGGCGGGCTCTGCCGTGTTCTTTCTCGGCACGCTCTGGCACAGCGGCGGCGCCAACCGCTCAAGCGAAGATCGCCTCGCCTTCACCGGCCAATATTGCGAGCCATGGTTGCGGCCGCAGGAGAACTTCTTCCTCGAAGTGCCGCGCGAAACCGCCCGCACGCTGCACCCAGATCTCCTGCGGCTTATGGGGTATTCGGTCCACGCCCCGTTCATGGGCATGGTCGATGGGATGCATCCGCTGCGCACGCTCGAATAGCGCCGTGTGGCGATAACGGTTGGCTATATTTGGCAGCAGCCCGCGCGGCGGGGGTTACAAGCCACGCGCCGCGCACTTACCTAGCTGTTCTCCCAACAGATTCGCTTCAGCGCCGAGGGGCTGCGTGCGCTCTATCATCACGATCAAAGACGTCGCCAAGCGTTACGCCACCGGCGTTGAAGCGCTGAAGCCGACGAACCTCGAAATCCGCGAAGGCGAGATTTTCGCCCTGCTCGGCCCGAACGGCGCGGGCAAGACGACGCTCATCGGCATCGTGTGCGGGATTGTGAACGCGAGTGCGGGCACGATCGTCGCCGACGGGCATGACATCGTGAAGGATTATCGCGCCGCGCGCACCAAGATCGGCCTCGTCCCGCAGGAGCTGACGACCGACGCGTTCGAGACCGTGCTCGACACGATCACGTTCTCGCGCGGCCTGTTCGGCAAACCGCCAAACAAAGCGCATCTCGAAAAAGTGCTGCGCGACCTTTCGCTGTGGGACAAGCGCAACGAAAAGATCATGACGCTCTCGGGCGGCATGAAGCGGCGCGTGATGATCGCCAAGGCGCTCTCGCACGAACCGCGCAT
>CAZXNY010000025.1:0-14641 GCA_964642205.1 uncultured Caulobacteraceae bacterium | reverse complement strand
TCGGCGTGCGTCAGCGTGAGGCGCTCGCCGGTATCGGGCGTGCGCTTGAGGATGATCGCGGCGCCGCCATCATCCGCACGGCGCAGCTCCATCCAGCGCCAGGTCGCTGAAAAGCCGGGCGCTTCGACCGCCAGCGCGTCGGGCGCGGCGCGAAACGCGACGTCGTGTGCGAGCGCGGAGCGGCCGTCGGAATAACGCGCCATCAGACGACGCCCACGCCGAGATCGAGATCGAACGCGTCGGCGATGCCCTCGCCAACCTTCTCCTCGGGCACGATGCTCTGACCGATTTCAGCAAAGCGCGGCTGGCCGATCATCGTGAGCCGGTTGAGCACGTAGCGCACATGGATCGCGCCCGCGAGCGGCGCCAAGAAGCCAAGCGATAGCACGAAGATGAGCACGCCCGCGATCGTCACGCCGTAGAGGCCAAACGTCGTCGCGCGCAGCTCGAAATGTGCGCCATCGATCGTGAGCAGCGCGGCGGTGCGGTTCATCGCGGCGGCGTTGAACGGCGACCACACCAGCAGCACGAGCGCAAACGCCAGCACGAAGAGCCCAACGAACGCGCCGACCGCGAGCGCCGTCTCCAATGGTGTCGTGACGTTTGCGGGATTGAAACCAGAGGCGGCGGCGCCAAACCCTCCCAGCACGAACGCGCCGAAGAACGCGAAGGGCGTGCCGAGCCACGCGAACGCGAACGGGCCATAGAGGCCGCGCGCGAGATCTTCGTGCGCTTCCGTGAACGCGAACGGCTGATCGCCGAACCGCGTATTGGCCCAGAGCAATTGCGCACGCCGCATACGCGCGACCGGGTGAAACCAGCCGAGTGTGATCGCTTCCAAAAGCGACCAGCCGATCGAAGCCCATGCGTAAGCCCAGCCCGATCCTTCGAGCGAGAGCCGGATGCCGCGCCAGCGCGTGCGCGAAAGCTGGTAGCGGCGCATCCAATAGCGCGCCGCGTTTATGAGCGGCACGGCGACTGCGTAGAACGCGAGGAACATGAGCCCCGCCGTCACCGGATCGAACGCGAGCGGCGCGAGGTAGAGAACGAAGATCGCGGGCAGGAAGAACGTCGGCAACGACAGCAGGAAGCCGCGGAAAAGCTCAAAGCCCTTGCCGGTATATTCGAGCGGATCGCCCAGTACCTCGGTGCGCGCCCAGAGCCGGCGGCGCATCCGCGTGCGCGCCCAGAACCGGTAGAGCGTCAGCGTCACGAGCCCCAGGAGCGCGTTGCGCCCCGCCAGCGCGGCGACCTCGCCAAAGCGCGCTGTGTGCGCGAAGGCGTGCCGCTCCGCTGCCGGCTCGGCGTCAAAACTGGTCCCGGCTAGGCTCATCTTTCCCCTGGGCTTGACGTTACCGGGCAGGGGCGGCGAGGTCACGCCGATGGCTCACACGCCCGAAGACCCGCCTCCGGCGCCCAAGAAACCCGCCGCGACCGACAAAGAGGCGCGCCGCGCCGCCGCTTTGAAGCGCAATTTGGGGCGCCGGAAGGCGTCCAAGGGCTAAGGCCGGGCTGGACGGGGCGCTCGCCTTGCTTGCGCCCCCAACGCGCCGCATAAGGCGAGCGCCGGGGGCCCCTCTCAAAAGACTGGGCAAAAAGAGTTTCATGGACCGCATTTCGATCAAAGGCGGCGCGCCGCTCAAAGGCGTGATCCCGATTTCCGGCGCGAAGAACTCAGCGTTGAAGCTGATGGCGGCGAGCCTGTTATCGAGCGAACCGCTGACTCTGGAGAACTGCCCCAATCTCGCCGACACGCGGTTCATGGCCGAGCTTTTGGCTTCGCTTGGCGTGAAGGTCGAGTGGAAGAAGGGGACCTCGACGGCGCATTTCCACGCCGCCGAAATCGGCTCGACGATCGCGCCCTATGATCTCGTGCGGAAGATGCGCGCCACGTTCAACGTGCTCGGCCCGCTGCTGGCGCGGGTAGGGCACGCGACTGTGAGTTTGCCCGGCGGCTGCGCGATCGGCGCGCGCCCGGTCGATCTGCACTTGAAGGCGTTCGAGGCCATGGGCGCCGACATCGTCATCGAGGAAGGCTACGTGAAGGCCGCGGCGTTGCGCGGCCTCAAGGGCGCGAACATCCAGTTTCCGTTCGTCTCCGTCGGCGCGACGGAGCACGCGATGCTGGCGGCGGTGCTCGCGCAGGGCTCGACGGTTCTGGAGAACGTCGCGCGCGAGCCGGAGATTGTCGATCTCGCGGAGTGCCTCAACGCCATGGGCGCGCGCATCGAAGGCGCGGGCGAGGATGCAATCTGGATTCGCGGCGTGACGAGCTTGAAGGCGCACACTCATAGCGTCGTGCCGGATCGGATCGAGGCTGGCACCTATGCGATCGCCGCTGCGGCCGCGCGCGGCGATGTGCTGCTCGAAGGCGCGCGCGAAGAACATCTCGGCGCGCTCATCACGGCGCTGAAGCAAGCCGGCGTCGAAGTGACGACGGAGAACGCGGGCGTGCGTGTCAAGCGCGTCAACGGCCGGCTCCACGCAGTGGACATCGAGACATCGCCGTTCCCGGGCTTCGCAACCGATCTGCAGGCGCAGTTCATGGCGCTGATGGCGCTGGCCGATGGCAAGTCCGCGTTCAAGGAAACCATTTTCGAGAACCGCTTCATGCACGCGCCGGAACTTGCGCGCCTCGGCGCCAAGATCAGCGTGCACGGCTCGGAAGCCGAGGTCGAAGGCGTCGAGAAGCTGCACGGCGCGCCAGTGATGGCGACCGATCTGCGCGCTTCCGTGAGCCTCGTGATCGCCGGGCTCGCCGCGGAAGGCGAAACCATCGTCAACCGCGTGTATCACCTGGACCGCGGCTTCGAGAACCTCGAAGCCAAGCTCGCCGCGTGCGGCGCGCAAGTGAAGCGGATCAAGTGAGACGATGGCTGGGGCAGGGTTAAAACTGCTGGCGAGCGACGTGGCCGATCTCGATGTGATCGCGGCGGCCGCGCAGGATGCCCTCGTGCGCGCCCGCGATCTCAAATTCGATCCGCGCGCACGGCGGTTCACGGCCGATGTGCTGCGCTTCAAATGGGAAGCGGCCGGCGAGAACGGCCCCTACGAACGCGTGCGCGCCGCGCTTGCATTTGACGGCGTGCTCTCGGTGAAGACGCGTAAACTCCGCCGCGATGAACCCGAAGCGCTCGCCGACATTCTCTCCATCAAGTTCGACGCGGATGCAGAGCCGCCAGGCGGCGTCGCGCGCATCGTGCTCGCGGGCGATGGTGAAATCGCGCTGACGGTGGAGTGTCTTGACGTGACGCTCGCCGATCTCGGTCCGAGTTGGCCCACGCAACGCAAGCCCGATCACGAGCCGGCGTAATGGCGCGGATTCTCAATGCGGCCGATGAAGGCTTTGCCGCCGCGTATGAACGGCTGATCGCCGCGCGCGGCGAGCGGCTCGACAAAGCCGAAGAGGTCGCGCGCCGGATCGTCGATGCGGTGCGTGCGCGCGGCATGGACGCGATCTGCGAGTTCGCCGCGAAATACGATGGGTACGCGCTGAAGCCCGAAACCGCACGCGTCACCGGTGCGGAGATCGACGCGGCGGTGCGCGCGTGCCCGCCCGATCTCGTTCGCGCACTGGAGCAAGCCGCCGAGCGCATCGCGTCGTTCCACGAGCGCGAGCGCCCGCAAGACGGCGGCTACACCGATGCGCAGGGCGTGCGGCTCGGCTGGCGCTGGACGCCGGTAGATTCCGCGGGCGTCTACGCGCCGAACGGTCTGACAGCGCTGCCCAGCTCCGTGCTGATGAACGCGATCCCCGCGAAAGCCGCAGGCGTGGCGCGCATCGCGATGGCGACGCCGCCGGGCAAGCTCGACGCGCACCCGGCGTTGCTCGCCGCAGCGAAAATCTCCGGCGTCGATGAAGTTTGGCGCATCGGCGGTGCGGCGGCCATCGCAGCGCTCGCCTACGGTGCAGCGCCTCTGCAGCGCACCGACGTCGTTGTCGGCCCGGGTGCGGCGTACACGGCGGCCGCCAAGAAGATCGTGTACGGCGCCGTTGGCGTCGACTCGATTGCGGGTCCGTCCGAAGTGTTCATCCTGTGCGATGGCGGCGCCGACCCGCGCTGGATCGCCGCCGATCTGATGGCGCAGGCCGAGCACGACGAAGACGCGCAATCCGTTCTGTTCACGACCTCGCGCGCGTTCGCCGAAAAAGTTTCCGCCGAAGTGGAAGCGCTGTTCGCGAGTGCGACGTTGCCTGAGCGCACGCGCGTCTCGTGGGATACGCACGGCGCGATCATCCTGGTGCGCGCGCTCGAAGAGGCCGCGCCCTTCATCAACGCCGCAGCGCCCGAGCACGTGCAGATTGTCTCTGACAACGCCGATGCGCTCGCGAGCCTTGTGAAGCACGCCGGCGCGATTTTCCTCGGCGCGCACGCGCCTGAAGCGCTCGGTGATTACGTCGCCGGCCCGAGCCACGTCCTGCCGACGGTGCGCGGCGCGCGTTACGCCTCGGGCGTGACGACGCAGACCTTTATGAAGCGCACCAGCATGATCGGCGCGGACGCGAACGCTGTCCGGCAGATCGGCCCGGCCGCGGCGCGGATCGCGGATGCGGAGGGGCTGCCCGCGCACGCGCTCTCCGTGCGCCTCAGGCTCGCTGAGAACTCATGAGCAACCACCGCCTCGTCGATATCGTGCTCGACGAAGGCTCGCTGGCGGCGGCCACGGCTGACGCTGAGCACGAACGGCGCATCGCGATCTTCGATCTCCTGGAAGACAACGTCTTCGAGATCGAGGGCATGGACGACGGGCCCTACGCGCTGACGCTCTCGATCCATGACGGGCGCTTGGTGTTCGACGCGGCGCGCGCGTCAGACAAACAAAGCGTGCGCGCTGTTGTGCTTTCTATGTCGCCGTTCCGGCGCGTCATCAAAGACTACTTCTTCGTGTGCGAGAGCTATTACGCCGCCATCCGCAACGCGACGCCGGCGCAAATCGAAGCGATCGACATGGGCCGGCGCGGGCTGCACAACGAAGGCTCAGAGCTGCTCGTGCAACGGCTCGACGGGAAGTTTAAGATCAATCACGACACGGCGCGGCGCCTGTTTACGCTGATCTGCGCGTTGCACGTACGGCTCTGAGCGATGAGCGCGCTGCCGCAGGCCGTCCTGTTTGCCTGCCATCACAACGTCATCCGTTCGCCGATGGCGGCGGGGCTCTTGCAGCTGCGGTTCGGCAAACAAATATGGGTCGATAGCGTCGGCGTGCGCGCCGGGACCGAGGCCGATCCGTTCACCGTGGTCGTGATGGACGAACTGGGCGTCGATCTTTCCCGGCATCGCCCGAAGGGCTTCGCCGAGCTCGAAGACACCAATTTCGACCTCATCATCACGCTGACGCCGGAAGCGCATCACACCGCGCTCGAATTCACCCGGACGATGGCCGTCGAGGTCGAGTATTGGGCGACGTTCGATCCCTCCCTGACGCAGGGCTCGCGGGAGCAGCGCCTCGATGAATACCGGGCCGTCCGCAACGCGTTGGATAAGCGGATCGCGGCGCGGTTTCCGCGGCCGGAAACGGGCTAGGGCCTCAGTTTATTGGGGTTCCGCCAAGGTCGACGGGGCGGGCGGCGCGCTCTATAGAGGGGCCGCTTCGGCTCTGGTCCCTTCCGGGCGGGTCCGAAGTTCTCCCCAGCTCCCGAACACCGGCCGCCTGAGGGGCGCTCCTTTGGGGCAAATTTGGAGAGACGGGACAAGAGGACTGAATGTCGAAAGAGGAATTGCTGGAATTCGCCGGCACCGTGATGGAGCTCCTGCCGAACGCAACTTTTCGCGTGAAGCTCGAGAATGACCACGAGATCGTGGCCCACACAGCCGGCAAGATGCGGAAGAACCGCATCCGCGTCATGAACGGCGACCGCGTGCTCGTTGAGATGACGCCGTATGATCTGACCAAGGGTCGGATTACGTATCGCTTCAAGTGAGCGAAGCATCATGAGTTTGGACGCAGGGTCTTACGAGCGCGCCGTCGTCGTTACGGGCGCATCGACGGGCATTGGCCGCGCGATCGCGGCGAAGGCCGCGGCTGGCGGCGCACACGTCTTTGCAAGCGTGCGCAAGCCGGCGGATGCGGAGAGCTTGCGCGCTGAGCTGGGCGCGCGCGTGACGCCTCTGCTGTTCGACGTTGCGGATGAAACGGCGGTCAACGCGGGCGCGGCGCAAGTCGCGGCGGCTCTCGGAAGCAAGCGCCTGTTCGGGCTCGTCAACAACGCGGGCATCGCTGTCGCGGGCCCGTTGCTGCATTTGGAAACCGAAGAACTCGCGCGGCAGATGGATATCAACCTGCTGGGCGTGCACCGCGTGACGCGCGCGTTTGCGCCGCTGCTCGGCGCCGATCCCGATCGCACCGGCAAGCCCGGGCGGATCGTGATGATCTCAAGCGTCGGCGGCCGGAACGGCAGCCCGATGGTCGGGCCATATTCGGCCTCGAAATTCGCGCTCGAAGGCTATTCGCAGAGTTTGCGCCGTGAATTGATGCTGCACGGGATCGACGTGATCGTCGTCGGCCCCGGCGCTATTGCGACGCCCATCTGGGAGAAGTCGGACGGCGAAATCGACGTCACGCGCTTTTCCAACACGCCGTATCGCGACATGGTCGAGAAGACACGCGACTACATGCTGAAGATTGGCAAGGCGGGCCTGCCGCCGGAAGATGTGGGCGCGCTGGTGTGGCGCATCCTCAACGATCCGTCGCCGAAGGTGCGTTACGCGATCCTCCGCAACCCGCTAATGGATTCGGTGTTGCCGCGGGTGCTGCCGCCGCGCTTTGTGGACCGCATGATCGCGAGCCGCTTGGGCCTCTCCAAATCCTGAGCGCGCGCCCATGACTGCGCCGCGCTTCATCCTCGCCAGCGAAAGCCCGCGCCGCCGCGAATTGCTGGCGCAAATCGGCTTTACGCCCGACGAGATCGCGCCCGCGGACATTGACGAGGCGCCGCTCCCGAAAGAGCAACCGCACGCGCTCGCGCTGCGGCTTGCCGAGGCGAAGGCGCAAAAGCTCGCACGCGAAGGCGCAGTC
Organism: uncultured Caulobacteraceae bacterium; assembly: GCA_964642205.1. Classification (GTDB taxonomy): domain Bacteria; phylum Pseudomonadota; class Alphaproteobacteria; order Caulobacterales; family Aquidulcibacteraceae; genus JBEVOS01. Next base: position 7,624 of record CAZXNY010000025.1, on the reverse strand, counting down.
GTTTTGGCCGCCGATACGGTCGTCGCCGTTGGCCGTCGTTTGCTCGGCAAAGCCGAAGGCGAAGCCGAAGCGCGCGCGTTTCTCGAATTGCTCTCCGGCCGTGGCCATCGCGTGCTGACGGCCGTGGCGCTTGCGCATGACGGCGCAGTGCGTACGCGGCTCGTCGAAGCGCGGGTGCGCATGAAGCGGCTCGACCGCGTGGAGATCGACGCCTACATCGCGAGCGGCGAGTGGCGCGGGAAGGCGGGCGGCTACGGCATTCAAGGCCGGGCAGGGCGCTTCGTGACCGGCATCATCGGCTCCTACACAGCCATCGTCGGACTGCCGCTCTACGAGACCGCGAACTTGCTCGCGGGCGCGGGGATAAAGCCGCGATGAGCATGGAGCGCTGGATCGATGGCGCGATCGGCGAAACGCGCGAAGCGCTCGTGATCGATGGGCGCGTCGTGGCGCTGCGCGTGCTGCGTGCGAGCGACGAAGGCCGCCGCGCGCGCTGGGGCGAGACGTATGCGGCGCGCGTGACCCGCATCGACAGGCGCATCCGCGGCGCGTTCGTCGATCTCGGCGTCAAGGAAGGGCACGGCTTTCTGGCGCTCGAACCCGATGGCCGCGCGCGGCAAGGGCGCGAGCGCGTGAAGCTCACCGAGGGCGCGCCCGTCGTCGTCGCGGTGACGCGGGAAGCGGCGCGCGCCAAAGGCGCGGTGCTGCAACTACTGCCAGAGGCGCATCCCGGCGGCGCGCCGGCGCGCCTTGAACGCCACGAGAGCGACGAGGGGCTTGAAGGCGCGCCCGCCGCCGATGCGGCGACCCGCGCGAAAATCGATGCGGCCATCGAGGACGCGCTCGCGATCCACGCGCCCATCCCTGGCGGCGGCGCGCTGACCATCGAGCCCACAGCTGCGTTGGTCGCCATCGACGTGGACGCCGGCGCACGACCGGCGAAAGGCGATGGCGAAGCGTTTGCGTTCGAGCTCAACAAGGCCGCCGCAGCCGAAGCCGCGCGTCAGCTGCGGCTGCGCGCGCTCGGCGGCATCGTCGCGATCGACTTCGTCTCGATGCGCCAGACGGCGCACAAGCGCGCCATCGAAGCGGCGGCGCGCGCCGCGTTCGCGGGCGATCCGTGGAGCGTGCAAATCGGGCAGATGTCCCGTTTCGGCGTGCTCGAGCTGGCGCGCGCGCAGCTGCAAACGCCGCTGCACGAGATCATGCGCGCTGGCGACGGGCGCCTCAGCGTCGAAACCGTCGCGCTAAGCGCGCTCCGGACGCTTGAGCGCGAGGCGCGCGCGCAGCCGGGCCGCAAGATCGCCGCGAGCGTTGCGCCCGACGTGTTCGCGTGGCTGGAAGACAGCGCCATCGGCTGGCGCGCCGCGCTCACCGCGCGCATCGGCATGCGCTTCACGGTGGATGCTGCGCCCGGCGCCGCGCGTGAACGCATTGATGTGCGCGCGCTATGAGCGCGGCGTGCCCCATCTGCGGCAAGCCGCAGGACGCAAGCTACAAGCCGTTCTGCTCAAAGCGCTGCGCGGACGTCGACCTGCATCGCTGGCTGAGCGATGGATACGCGATCGAAGGCGGCGAGGACGCAAGCGAAGACGAGCCGCCCAGCGAAGAGGATGAGCGGGAGTAATTGGGACCGCCGGCGCCTCGCCGGCCAACGCAACGCATGCCGGCGAGGCGCCGGCGGTCCAGAACTACGCCACGCGCAAAATCCGCACGTCCTTGCCCGCGACGCGCGCGCGATCGCCTTCGCTCTTGCCCATCAGCGCTTGCGCCATCGGCGACACGTACGAGATCGTGCCATGCGCAGGGTCGGCCTCGTCTTCACCGACGATGCGATACGTTTCTTCCGCACCATCGGCGCGCGCGATCGTCACCGACGCGCCGAACTGCACGTCGCCGGAGTCATCCGGCGCTGGCTGCACTTGCGCGCTGGCGTGGCGCTGCGACCAATAGCGAAGGTCGCGCGCGATGCGCACGAGCGTGTCGTTGTCATTGGCGGCGCGCGCTTTGGATTGCGCCGCGCGCAGATGTGCGATCTCGGCGTCCATCGCGGCGAGGCCGCTGGACGTGACGAGGTTGCGGTGCGGCGAGATCGCGCGCTCCGGAAGGGGTTCGAAGGCCGATTCATCGGCTTCTTTGACGAATGCTCTGCTCATAACGGTGCTTGGAAATAGGCGCGGCGTGGATCGCCCGCGCGTCACCACAATATTGGAACGCCCTGCCGCCACGGCAAGAGCGCGCACGCCGTTGTGAGGTTAAACCGTGGTTAGCGCGGCGCGCGCTTGGCGAGAATCCGCTGCAGCGTGCGGCGGTGCATGTTTAAGCGGCGCGCCGTTTCCGAGACGTTGTGACCGCACAATTCATAAACGCGCTGGATGTGCTCCCACCGCACGCGGTCCGCGCTCATCGGGTTTTCCGGCGGCGCTGGTTTGTCGTTCGGCTGCGCGAGCAGCGCTTTGACGATGTCGTCCGCGTCGGCGGGTTTGGCGAGATAATCGAGCGCGCCCGCTTTCACGGCGGCGACCGCCGTTGCGATCGCGCCATAGCCGGTGAGGATCACGACGCGGCAGTCTTTGCGCTTGCGATGCAGCGCTTCCACGACCTGCAGGCCCGAGCCGTCTTCGAGCCGCAAATCGAGCACCGCGTAAGCCGGCGGATTTGCGCTCGCGATCTCGCTCGCTTCCGCGACCGAGCCAACCATCGTCACGTCGAAGCCGCGCCCTTGCAGCGCGCGCCCCAGGCGCGTGCGGAAGGCGGCGTCGTCATCGAGGATCATCAGCGTGCGGTCGCCATCCGGGAGATCGGCGGCTGCGGCTTCGGTTTGCGTGCTTTGGGTCATGACCTTGGTTGCCGTTTTTATTCTTGGTTCGGATCACATTACAGCGGAGGCGCTTCGATGGCGAACCGGGGCCAGATCGCCCGGATCGTGGCGCCGCGCGCCGGGGGCGTGCGGTTGCGGATGATGAATCGCGCGCCGGTTCGCTCGATAAGCGTTTTCGCGATGAAAAAGCCAAGCCCGAGGCCGCCGCCGCCATCGCCTTCGGCGCGTTCGGTGACATAGGGCTCGCCGAGGCGCGCGAGAATATTGGGGGAAAATCCCGGCCCGTCGTCGCGCACGGCGATTTCGATCTCAGCGGCCGTCCAGCGCGCGGTGAGTTCGACGCGTGTGTCCGCAAAGCCGACGGCGTTTTCGATGAACGCGCCTAGGCCGTGGATGATTTCCGGCAGGCGGCGCATCTCCGGCGCGGGGCCCTCGGCGCCGGCTTCGACCGTGATGACGATCTCCGTGCCGAGGTCGCGGTGCGGGGCGGCGGCTTCTTCGAGCAGCGCGGCGATCGGCGCGCGCTCGTGCATTGCGTCGCCCGCTTCGCGTTTAGACGACAGCTGCGTGAGGATCGCGCGGCATCGCTCGCTCTGGCTCACCAGCAATTGCGCATCTTCGTGCAGCGTCGAATCCTTCGGCAGTTCGCGCGCCATCTCCTTCGCGACGAGATGGATGGTCGCGAGTGGCGTGCCGAGTTCGTGTGCGGCGGCTGCGGCCAGCCCACCGAGCGCGGAGAGCTTTTGTTCGCGCGCAAGCACCGCTTCGGCGGCGGCGAGCGCGACGTTGAGGCGTTCTTCTTCAGCCGCCACGCGCCACGCATAGACGCTGGTGAACCCGAGGCAGATCATCACCGCCGTCGTCATGCCGACTTGGTAGAGTTGCGGCAGATGCAGCTCTTCGCCGGCGGGCCACGGCACCGGCTGATGCCAAAGCGCGAGCGCGCCGATCGCGAGATAGCAAAGCGCGGCAAGGCCAGCCGTCACGGATGGACGCAGCACGGCAGCGCTCACCGCAACAGGCGCGACGAAGAGGAAAATGAAGGGATTTTGTACGCCGCCCGTAAGCGCGAGCAGCACCGTGAGCTGCACCACGTCATAGGCGAGCTGCGCCGCCGCTTCCCAATCGGGCACGATGGTTTGCGACGAGCGCGTCATCATCAGCGCCACGTTCACCGCCGCGCTTACTGCGATCGCGAAGAGGCACCAGATGAACGGGAACTCGAAGCCGAGGCCGTAGCGCACGAAGAGGATCGACGCGGTCTGGCCCGCAACCGCCAGCCACCGCAGCAGGATCAGCGTGCGCAGCCGCACGCGGCTCGCACTAATCAGCGGCGGTTCGCCGCGGACGGCGGCGGCGGGGAGGGCGATGTCGGTCATACGAAGCAGGCTTTGGCCTTGGTTCGCTTAGCTCTTTGGCGCCGCGCGGGCGAGGGGCATGCTTAAGGGTGCGGCGCCGCGTTGCGTTGACCGTGCGCGGGCGCGCGCGCTGGGATCGCGCCATGAGCTTGCCGCCCACCTCGCGCCGCCGTTTGACGCGCGCTGTCGTGCCAGGGCTGGCGGCGGCCGGGCTTGCGGTGCTGGCCACGTTGCTGGTGGTGACGCACGCCGAGCGCACCGCCGAAGCCGCGGCCGCTGGCGCAACACCGCAAGGCTGTGTGATCCCCGCGCCGCCTGGGCTCGGCGGGTCGATCGCGCTCACGGGCGGACAGGGGCAAGCTGTGACCGAGGCGGCGTTCGCGGGGCGCCCGACGCTGGTCTATTTCGGCTTCACGCACTGCCCGGACATCTGCCCAACGTCGATGTACCTCGTGCACGACGCGCTGACAGCGATGGGACCGGCCGGCGCGGGCGTTCAGACCGCCCTCATCACCCTCGATCCGGAGCGGGACGATCCGGCCACCTTGGCGGCGTATGCCGCGAGCGAGGGATTTCCGGCCGGCCTGGTCGGCCTTTCTGGCTCGCCCGAAGCCGTGAACGCCGCCATTTCGGCCTTCGGCGTCGTGGCGCAACGCGCCCCGCTTGAGGGCGGCGAGTACAATGTGAATCACACGTCGTTTCTCTACGTGATGGACGCCAATTGGCGGATGCGCGGCGTGGTTACGACGATCGGCAAGACTCCGCAGGAAATCGCGTCTTGCGTGCAACAGGCCCTGAGCGCCGATGAGGCCAGCTAAGTAGCTGACGGAACTCATAAAAAGCTCAATCCGGCGGTCGGCGCCCGCTTTCGCGGCGCCGCAACGTCATAGGTCTTGAGGGTTAACTTAAACGCTTGGAAAGCGCTGATCCGCTTTTATAAATTTACATGCTGCGGCGCAAAATGGCCGTCGCGCATGAGGCGGACGCAATGCTCTATTCGCTCTATGAGATGAGCCATTGGTCTGTCGGCCCGATGCGGCTGGCGGCGCAGATGCAGTCCATGCTGCTGCGAAGCCCGCTCAACCCGATCAAGGAAAGCGAGCTTTCCAAGACCGCGGCGGCCGCGTCCGACCTCTTCGAGAGCGTCACCCGCCGCTACACCAAGCCCGGCTGGAAGCTGCCGGAGACGGTGGTGAACGGCGTCCACGTGCCGCTCGCGCCGGAAGTCGCTTGGCGCAGCCCGTGGTGCAACCTCGTCCATTTCCGCCGCGACGAAGAGATGCTCCAGCGCGCCCGCGGCAAACGCAACGACCCGGCGGTGCTGATCGTCGCGCCGCTCTCGGGGCACTACGCGACGCTGCTGCGCGGGACGGTCGAAGCGTTTTTGCCCGAGCACGAAGTTTACATCACCGACTGGGCCGACGCGCGCATGGCGCCGATCATCCAGGGCCGGTTCGATCTCAACGATTACGTCGACCACATCATGTCCATCCTCCGCTATCTCGGCCCGGAGGTTCATGTTGTCGCCGTCTGTCAGCCGGGCCCGCCGGTGCTCGCGGCGATCTCGTTGCTTGCCGAGCATGAAGACGATGCGATACCGGCGACGATGACGTTCATGGGCTCGCCCATCGATGCGCGCCGTTCGCCCACGCAGCCAAACGTGCTCGCGCAGGAGCGGCCGTTCGAGTGGTTCGTGAACAACATGATCCACACCGTGCCGGTGAATTACCCGGGTGCGTTGCGGCGCGTCTATCCTGGCTTCGTGCAACTCGCCAGCTTCATGGGCATGAACTGGTCAAGCCATGTCGATGCACATCACACGTTCTACAAGCACCTCGTCGAAGGCGATGGCGACAGCGCGCAAAAGCATCGCTTGTTCTATGACGAATATCTCTCCGTCCTGGATCTGACGGAGGAATTCTATCTTCAGACGATCAGCGACGTGTTCCAGGAATACAAGTTGGCGCGCGGCGTGTTCAAACATCGCGGCGAAACCGTGCACCCAGACGCGATCCGCCACACGGCGTTGATGACCGTCGAAGGCGAGAACGACGACATTTCCGGCATCGGCCAAACGCAAGCCGCGCACGATCTCTGCATCCACATCCCGCATCACATGCAGATGGATTACGTGCAGCCCGGCGTCGGGCACTACGGCGTGTTCAACGGCAGCCGCTTCCGCACGGAAATTTTCCCGCGCATGCGCGAATTCCAGCGCGCGTTCCAAGCGCCAGCGAAGCGCGGCCTCGCCGCGCCCGCGAAGCGTCGCCGCGCCGTCTAACGCGGCTCGCGCGGGCCTGGGTAGATCGCGGGCGCATCTTTAGCGACGGTCATGTCGAGGCCCGCAGCGCGGCGGAGCGGCAGCGCCTCGGCATCGAAGCCATCGAGGCAGAACACGTTGACGCCGTAGTGATCCGGCATCGAGCGCTTGCGGTGGAACGTGTAGATCCCGCAGACGGTGCAGAAATGGTGGCGCGCCACGCGCGTGTTCCACTGATAGAGCCCGAGCTTGTCCTCGCCCGTCAGCAGTGTGAACCGCGACTCGTGCACCGCGATCATCTGCGCGTTCTTCTTGCGGCAGAGCGAGCAATCGCACGTCGTGCGCTCGGTGACGTCTGAAACGTCCACCTCGAACGTGACGGCGGCGCAGTGGCAGGAGCCTTTGAGGCGGGTCATGGAAGCAGCCTTGCGCCTCAATATGAGAGCGGGGCGCGTTATGGCATACTTATCCCCATGTCGCGCGATTCTGCGAAACCGGACGAGATCGTCACCGAGGTCGAGCTGATCGACGGGCGGCGCGTGCCGATCACGCTGGCGGTGAATGCGCGCGCGCGGCGTGTTTCCGTGCGGATCGATCCGCTGCGCGGCATCGCAATCGCGACGGCGCCCTCCAAGCGCCAGCTGAAGCGCGCCGCGCAATTTGCCGCCGAGCGCGCGGGTTGGATCGCCCGTGAACTTTCCGCACTGCCGCAACGCGCCGTGCTCGCGCCGCACGCGCTCGCGCCGCTGCGGGGCGTGATGCACGAACTGATCTTCGAGCAGGGCAGGGGTGCAGGCCGCGTCGAGCCGCCGGCCGAGCCGGGCGCGCCGCCGCGCATTGTGGCGCCCGCGCCGGACGTTGAGATGTTCGAAGCGCGCGTGAAGCGGTTCTTGAAGGCCGAGGCGCTGGCCGATCTCGGCGCGCGCGTGGCGGTGCACGCGCAGGCGCTGGGCGTGAAGCCGCAACGCATCAGTGTGAAAGAGACGCGCTCACGCTGGGGCTCATGCTCGACCGATGGCGCGCTGGCGTTCTCGTGGCGCGTCGTGCTCGCGCCGCCGTTCGTGCTCGACTATCTCGCCGCGCATGAAGTCGCGCACCTGCGCGAAATGAACCATTCGAGCCGGTTCTGGACGCTCGTGGCGCGCATTTGCCCGGAGCATGAGCGCGGCCGCGCTTGGCTGCGCG
>CAZXNY010000024.1:0-14775 GCA_964642205.1 uncultured Caulobacteraceae bacterium | reverse complement strand
CGTGCAGGTCTGCCTCGTTATCGGGGGCGGCAACATCGTCCGGGGCATGTCGCTCGCCGATGCTGGCATGGAGCGCGCCCAGGCAGATTACATGGGCATGCTTGCAACGGTGATGAACGCGCTGGCGATGCAGGCGGCGCTCGAGAAGATCGGCGTCTTTACGCGGGTCCAATCCGCGATCCCGATGGACGCGATCTGCGAGCCCTTCATCCGCCGCCGCGCGCTGCGCCACATGGAGAAGGGGCGGGTCGTGATTTTCGCGGCGGGCATGGGCCAGCCGTTCTTCACGACTGACACGCCCGCAGCGCTCCGCGCCGCCGAGATGGGCTGCGACGCGCTCTTCAAGGGCACCAGCGTGGATGGCGTCTATACGGCCGATCCGAAGAAGAAGAAGGACGCCACGCGCTATGACCGGCTCACCTACCAAGATGTGCTGGTGAACGATCTTCGCGTCATGGACGCGTCCGCGATCGCCCTAATGCGGGACAATTCAATCCCGATCGTCGTGTTCTCGATCCGCGACCGGGGCAACTTCCTCAAAGTGTTGCGCGGCGAGGGCGTCCACACCACCATCGGCCCCGCCGTCGCCGCCTAAGTTCGTCCCTGGAGACAGAAAGCACCGCCATGCCCGCCGTCCCGCCCTTTTCGCTCGACGACTATTCCAAGCGCATGGACGGAGCGCTCTCGGCGCTGTCGCATGAGTTTTCGGGTCTGCGCACGGGGCGCGCATCGCCCGCGCTGCTCGATCCGATCCACGTCGACGCCTACGGCGCTTCGAGCCCGCTCAATCAGGTCGCGGCCGTCACGGTGCCCGAGCCGCGTATGCTCTCGGTTCAGGTTTGGGACAAAGCCGTTGTCGGCGCGGTCGATAAGGCGATCCGCGCGTCTGGGCTTGGTCTCAACCCGATTGTCGATGGCATGACATTACGCATTCCAATCCCCCCGCTCACGGGCGAACGGCGCGCTGAACTCGCCAAGCTTGCGGGCAAGTACGCCGAAAGCGCCCGCGTCGCGGTACGCAACGTGCGCCGTGACGCGATGGACCATTTGAAGCGGTTGGAAAAGGATCACCAGATCAGCGAAGACGATCGCAAGAAACGCGAGACGCAAGTCCAGCAAGCGACCGACAAGCATATTCGCGACATTGACGTCGCACTGGCGACGAAGGAGCAGGAGATTCAGCAGGTGTGAACCTGCCCGCGCCGATGGCCAGCCCCGCTCCTTCGCCTCAGGCCGCGCCGCTGCCGACGCATGTCGCCATCATCATGGATGGCAACGGGCGCTGGGCGAAGAAGCGCATGCGCCCGCGGAGCTTCGGGCACTCGCAAGGCGTAGAGGCGCTTAAGCGTACTGTGGAAGCAGCCGGCGAACTTGGCGTTCGCTACCTCACGATTTTCGGCTTCTCGACCGAGAACTGGCGCCGTCCTGCAGACGAGGTAAATGCGCTGCTCGAATTGATGCGGCTCTACGTTGGGCGCGACCTCGACAAGCTGGTGCGCGAAGGGGTGCGCGTGCGCGTAATCGGCGAGCGTGTCGGGCTTGAGCCCGACCTCATCGACATCATCAACCGCGCGGAAGCCAAGAGCGCGCAGAACGACAAGCTGCACCTGACGATCGCGTTCAACTATGGCAGCCAAGACGAAATCGCGCGGGCGGCAAAGCGCCTCGCGCTCGACGTCGCCGCCGGCAAGATCGCGCCGGATGCTGTCAACGCGCAATCGTTCAGCCGCTACCTCGATACGGCCGAGTTGCCCGATCTCGATCTTCTGATCCGCGTCAGCGGCGAAGTGCGCCTGTCAAACTTTCTTCTGTGGCAGGCGGCGTACGCCGAGCTGATCTTCCTGGACGTCCTATGGCCCGATTTCGACAAATCCTCGCTGGAGACGGCGATCGATGAATTCCGCCGCCGCGACCGACGCTTCGGCGCGAGCGAGACGTGATCGGGGCGCGCCGGTGACGACCCAGACGGGCCGGTTCGCCGATCTTGCACCGCGGATTGCGTCAGCGCTCGTCTTGGCGCCGCTGGGCATATCCGCAGCGGTCGCCGGAGAGCCGTGGATCGCATCGGCCACCGGCGCCGCCGTTGTTGCGATGAGCTTTGAATGGGCGCGCATGAGCGAGCCCGGCAAGTACGCGCCCGCATTCATGGCGACGCTCGCGGGCTCGCTCGGCGCGGTGATGTTTGCGTCGCGCGGCTACGTTCTTGTGGCGATCGGCTGGCTAACGTTCTGCGCGTTTCTTTCGATGTTGCGGCGTGACGACTGGACGGCGCGCGGGGAGACGTTTCTCGGCGCGCTCTACGTGGGCGCACCGTGTGCGTTGTTCTTGTGGTTGCGCGATCGCACGCCTGAGGGGCTGGAGACGATCCTCTTTCTGTTTGCCGCGATCTGGGCAGCGGATGTTTTCGCGTATCTGGGCGGCACGCTGATTGGCGGACCGAAGCTTCACCCCGCTTTGTCGCCGCAGAAGACATGGGCTGGGATCATCGCGGGCACGCTTGCGGGAGGCGCGGCGGCCATAGCGTTTGGCGCCGCCATCGGCGCCACGCACCTTCCGGTCTTTGCGCTGATCGGCGCGGCGACGGCGCTCGTCGGCCTCGGCGGCGATCTATTTGAGAGCTTCGCTAAGCGCCGCTTCGGCGTGAAGGACGCGTCCGGCCTCATTCCTGGCCACGGCGGCGTGCTCGATCGCATTGATGGTCTGATGATGGCGACGTTGGTCTGGGCGCTTGTGCTCGCGATAGTTCCAGGGCTCACGGGCTTTCTGTTCGGAGCAAGCCCATGACGCTGTCGCGCCGCGTCACCATCCTTGGCGCAACCGGATCGGTCGGTCGCTCGACTGTTGCGGTCATCGAGGAACTGCGCGCGCGCGGCGAAGACATTGAGGTCGAAGCGCTCACGGCGGGCCGCAACCTAGCCCAACTCGCGGAACTCGCCGCCAGGCTGAAACCCCGTTTCGTCGCGGTGGCGGACGATACGAAGCTCGAGGAAGCGCGAGCGGCGCTGCCGGGCGTTGAGGTGGGCGCCGGCCCCTCTGCGCTCGAAGAGGCCGCCAGCCGGAACGCCGATTGGGTGATGTCGGCGATAGTGGGCGCCGCGGGGCTCGCTCCAACCCTGGCCGCCGTCCGGCGCGGTGCGAACGTCGCCCTCGCCAACAAGGAGTGCCTGGTCTGCGCTGGCCCGCTGATGCTAGCGGCGGCGGCCCAGAGCGGGGCGCGGCTCCTGCCGGTCGATAGCGAGCACAACGCGATCTTCCAGGTGCTGGCGACGCCCGACCGGGTCGAGCGGCTGACGCTGACCGCCTCGGGCGGCCCATTCAGGACCTGGACCGGGGAGGCGATGGCCGCCGCCGGGCCCGCGGAAGCGTGCGCCCACCCCAATTGGTCGATGGGCGCGAAGATTTCCGTGGATAGCGCCACCCTGATGAACAAGGGCCTGGAGCTGATCGAGGCCTCATACCTGTTCGGCGTCGAGCCGGAGCGGATCGAGGTCGTCGTCCACCCCCAAAGTGTCGTGCACAGCCTGGTGCACTACGTGGACGGCTCCGTCTTGGCCCAGATGGGCGCGCCCGATATGCGCATTCCCATAGCCTACGCCCTCGCGTGGCCGGACCGGGCGCCGGTCTCCACCGAGCGGCTGGATTTGGTAAAGATCGGCCAGCTGAGCTTCGAGGCCCCCGACCACGGACGCTTTCCGGCGCTTGGCCTGGCCCGCACCGCCCTCAAAACGAGTGCTGCGGCGACGACGGCGCTGAATGCCGCTAATGAGGTCGCCGTGGAGGCCTTCTTGCAGGGTCGCATCGGCTTCCTCGACATTGCGCGGCTGGTAGAAGATTCGCTCGGCCAACTAGCCGGGCAGGGCCTGATCGCAAATTCGCCTTCATCCTTCGATGAGGTGCGGGAAATAGATCAGGCCGCCCGCCGCACGGCGGGACGGGCGGCAGGCCGCGCAGCGGCTTAAGGGCGGACTAGGGCAGGGACGGATGATCGAGGCGCTTCAGAACATTCTTATCTATGGCGGCTCCTTCGTGGCCGTTTTGTCCCTCGTGGTGTTCGTCCACGAGTTCGGGCACTTCCAGGCCGCGCGCTGGTGCAAGGTCGCGATCGACACGTTCTCGATCGGGTTCGGAAAAACCCTGATCGGCTGGCACGACCGCCACGGCGTGCACTGGAAAATCGGCGCCATTCCGCTCGGTGGCTACGTGAAGTTCGCGGACGATTCCGATCCGATGAGCACGACGCCCAAGGAGCAGATCGTCGATCCGGCCGCGAAGGCCGAAGCCCGCGCCCGCGGGCTTTTTCACGCTCAACCGCTCCCGCAGCGCGCGTTCGTTGTCGCTGCTGGGCCGCTGACGAATTTCATTTTCTCGATCCTCGCGTTCGCCGCCATTCTTATGATTGTTGGGCGTGATGTGACGGACCGCACGACGCTGCCGGCCCGTGTTGACGGGGTCGTCGCAAATTCGCCGGCGCAGGCTGCAGGCGTTCAGCCGGGCGATGTGGTCATTGCCGCGAACGGCGTTAGCATTTCGTCGTTTGGCGCGTTCCAAGCGATTATCTCTGAGCGCGCTGGCCAAGCGACGCCAATCACCGTGCAACGCGGCGCCGACGTGGTCTCGCTCAACGTCACCCCGATGAGCCGTGATGCGCCTCAAGCCGATGGCTCAGTGCGCCAAGTCGGCGTGATCGGCATCGAACGGCGCACTCTGCCGGGAGAAGCGGTCATCGAGCGCGTAGGCCCAGTTCAGGCTGTGCAGACTGGCGCCGAACAGACGTGGATGATCGTGTCGATGACCGTCTCCTACGTCAGCGATGTTTTCACTGGGCGCCAGGCCCCCGATCAGCTCGCTGGCCCGGGCGGGATCATGATGGAGAGCGGGCGTATCGCCGCTTCCGCCTTGGATCATCAGCATGAGTCGCTGTGGATGAAGACGGGCCATTTGCTGCTCTCGCTTGCGCAATGGGCGGCGATCCTTTCCGTCGCAGTGGGCTTCATGAACTTGTTGCCGATCCCGATCCTCGATGGCGGACATTTGCTGTTCTACGCGATCGAGGCTGTGCGCGGCGGCAAGCCGCTGCCCCTCGTCGCGCAGGAATGGGCGTTCCGCGCGGGGCTCGTGATGATGGGCGCGCTGTTCTTGTTCGCGAGTTGGAACGACATCCAGAGACATCTCGGGTGAGCGCTGAGAATCGGCGTTCGATGCCGCTGTCAGCCAACAGCGTCGCGTCCTTGTCTTTGATGCGGGGATGCTGTCTTAAGGGGCCGGCGCTGGGGAGCGCCAAGGTATTGAGGGCGCAATGAAACGCGGGTTGCGTGATGTCGTGGTGGGCGCTGTCGCCACGGTTGGCGTCGGCGCTGGCGCGCTGTTTGTGTCCGCCCCAGAAGCGGACGCGCAAACTGCGCCGCGCCAGCCTTCGGCAGCGCCAGCGCAGGCATCGCCCGCGCAGAGCGCAGGCGTCATCCGCCGTGTTGTCGTTGAAGGCAACCAGCGGATCGAAGCCTCGACGGTCAATTCTTACATCTCGGTTCGCCCAGGCGATCCCTTCGATCCCGAGCAGATCGACCTTTCGCTCAAGACGTTGTTCGCCACGGGCCTCTTTGCCGACGTGCAGATCGAGCAGCGCGACCAAGACCTCGTCGTCACCGTCATCGAGAACCCGATCGTCAACCGGGTCATCTTCGAAGGCTTGAATACGCTCGATGAGGAAGACCTCGAAGACGAAGTGCAGGCCCGGCCACGCTCCGTGTTCACGCCCGCACGCGCGCAGGCGGACGTTCAACGCATCATCGAAGTGTATCGCCGCGCGGGCCGCTTTGCCGCTTCAGTCACGCCGCAGGTGCGCGAGCTCAACCAAAACCGCGTCGATTTGATCTTTGAAGTCGATGAAGGCCCGGTCACCGGCGTTCGCCACATCAACTTCATCGGTAACAACGCGTATTCCGACCGCACGCTGAAGGACGCAATCGTCACCACCGAATCCAGCTGGTGGAACTTCTTCTCGAAGAACGACAATTACGATCCCGACCGCCTCGAATACGATCGCGAGCAGCTTCGCCAGTTTTACACCAACCGGGGCTACGCCGATTTCCGCGTCGTCTCCGCCGTCGCAGAGCTGACGCCCGATCAGCGCGACTTCTACATCACGTTTACCGTCGACGAAGGCGAGCAGTACGAGTTCGGCACAGTGCGCGTGGAAACCGCCCTCGACCGTGTGCCAGCTGAAATGCTGCAAGCGGTGCTGCCGATCCGTGAAGGCGAGCTTTTCCGCGGTGAGCTGATCGAGGACTCGGTCGACGCCATGACGTTCGTCGCCGGCACCGTCGGTTACGCGAACGTTGATGTGCGCCCGCGGATCGAGCGCAACCGCGAAACCCGCAAGGTGGACGTTGTCTTCGAGGTCAACGAAGGCCCGCGCGTCTTCGTCGAGCGGATCGACATCGTCGGCAACTCCCGCACGCTCGATGAGGTCGTGCGCCGCGAGATGCGGATCGCCGAGGGCGATGCGTTCAACCGCGTCCTGCTGGATCGTTCGCGCTCGCGCATCCGTGCGCTCGGCTTCTTCGAGGACGTCACGGTCGAAGAAGAGGCGGGCTCCGCGCCCGATCGCTCGGTTGTGCGTGTCACGGTGGACGAGCAGCCGACAGGCGAGCTTGCGTTCGCTGCTGGCTATTCCTCGAACGAGAGCTTCCTGTTCGACGTGTCGGTCAGTGAGCGCAACTTGCGCGGCCGTGGCCAATTCCTGCGCTTGCGCGCCTCGGCGAGTTCGCAGCGCCAGCAGGTGGACCTCCGGTTCACGGAGCCGCGCTTCCTTGGCCGCGAACTTGCTGCTGGTTTCGATATTTATTCGTTGCGGACGGACTTCCTCGATCAGTCCTCGTTCGAGAACCAATCGACAGGCCTCGGTCTGCGCGCCAGCTTCCCGCTGACCGACCGCACGAGCCTTGGGCTCACCTACACGCTCGTCAACGACGACACCGAAATCGCGGACATCTTCGTCGACGCCGATGGTTCGGGTCCGAGCGATGTGATCTTGAACCAGTGCGATCCGACCTATCTCGGCCGCCCGTTGCTGTGCGACCAGGAGGGCTCGTTCCTCACGTCGGTCGTGGGTTATTCGTTCAACTGGGATCGGCGGAACGATGTGGTCGATCCGACCGGCGGCTTCGATCTTTCGCTCAGCCAAGACGTCGCCGGCCTCGGCGGGGACGTGCACTACCTGCGCAGCGAAGCGCAGGGCGGCCTCTATTACGGCCTCTTCCGGGGCGTAACGGCGTCGTTCCGCGGCAGCGCGGGCTACATCTGGGCGTGGGAAGACGACGACATCCGCATCAACGACCGCTTCTTCAAAGGCGGCGCTTCGTTCCGCGGATTTGACGTCGCCGGCATCGGTCCGCGTCAGATCATCAGCGACAGCCTCGGCAACGTTGCCTACGGTGACGCGCTGGGCGGCAACGCCTACGCGATCGGCACCTTCCAGGTCACGTTCCCGACTGGCCTGCCGGAATCGTTCGGCATTTCGAGCGCTGCGTTCCTCGAGTTCGGGTCGCTCGGCATTCTCGACGAAGCGAACCGCCGCCCGGTCGTCGCGCCGGACGGCACGACGCTCACGGTTGAAGATGACTTTGCGCTGCGGGCGTCCGCGGGCATTAGCGTCTTCTGGGACAGCCCCTTCGGGCCTGTGCAATTCGACTTTGCACAACCGTTCCAATACGAGGACTATGACGAACGGGAAACCTTCCGGTTCTCGACCCGTACGAGATTCTAAAACCAACCCATTCAAGCCAAGTCTAACCAGAAAGGGCGCATCCATGCGTTTCCTGAAAATCGCGGCCATCTCGGTCGGTATCGTGATGTTCGGCGCTTCGCCGGCGCTCGCGCAACGCGCGCAGAACGGCTCCGTCATCGTGATGGACTATGAGCGCGTGCTGACGACATCCGTCGCCGGGCGCGACGTTGAGGCGAAGCTTCGCCAGATCGCCGAGCAGATGCAGGCTGAACTCCAGCCGGAGCAAACCGCCGTCCAAACCGAAGCCCAAGCGCTGCAAACCGCCACGCGCGGCCAGACGCAAGAACAAATCCAGCGCAACTCGTCGCTAAACCAGCGCGTCACCGCGTTCAACACGCGGGCGGAAGCGTTCCGTGCTCAGCAAGTCACGCGCGCGCGCGACCTTGAATACACCCGTCAGCAAGCGCTGCAGGAGTTCAACCGCCAGGTCGAGCCGATCGTCACCGAAGTCATGAACGCGCGCCGCGCGGGCGTGGTGGTGGATCGCTCGAGCGTGCAGATCATGGCCGAGGGCGTGGACGCCACCGCTGACATCATCTCGCGCCTCGATCAGCGCGTGCGCACCATCAACGTGACGCGCCAAGCCGCGCCAGCGCCGCAGCAACCCGCCGCGCCCGCCCGGTAAGACCGGCCAGTCACTGCCAGAGCGTCACAAGGGGCGCGGCTTGCACGCCGCGCCCCTTAGCGCGACGATGGCCCCGGAAAGGCTCGCGATGATCGACGCGCGGTTTTACGAAAGCCTCGGCGCCCGCTCGGCGCGCGTGCTCGCGGCCGGCTTCGAGGTTGGCGGCGATGCAGAGCGGCTGGTCGGTTCGGTCGCCGCTGCGGAGGTCGCCGGGCCGAATGACCTCTGTTACGTCGAACGGGCGCGCGAGCCGCTAGCCTCAGCGCCGGCCGCATGCGTGATCGTGCCGGCGAGCGCCCATCTCGCGCCGCGGGCGGGCGCGCTCATTCTTTCGGACCGCCCGCGCGCCGCCTTTGCGCGCCTTGCAAGCGCTCTGGTCGCGCCGCGCGCGCATGACGGGGACGCCGCCATCCATCCGTCTGCGCGCCTGGAGGCGAACGTGCGGCTCGGGCCGAACGTTGTTGTCGGGCAGGACGTCGAGATTGGCGAAGGCGCCGTAATCGGCGCGAACGCTGTGATCGGTCCTGGCGTCACGATCGGGCGGCGCACCCGCATCGGCGCAAACACCACCATTGGCTGCGCGCTTATCGGCGACGATGTTCTGATCCTCGCCGGCGCCGTGATCGGTGAAGCGGGGTTCGGCGTCGCGGGTGATGGCGCCGGCATGATCGACGTGCCGCACTTTGGGCGCGTGATCATCCAGGACCGGGTGACGATCGGCGCCAACACCACGATCGACCGCGGCGTGTTCGAGGACACCGTGATCGGCGAGGAGGCGAAGATCGACAATCTCTGCCAGATCGCCCACCAGGTCACGATCGGGCGAGGCGTTTTGATCGCGGCGTTCGGCGGCATATCCGGCTCAACCGTTATCGGCGATCACGTGATGGCGGGCGGGCGCGTAGGCGTCGGCGATCATCGCAAGATTGGGGCGCGGGCCGTGCTTGCGGCGGGCTCAGCGGTGCTGCAGGACGTGCCGGCTGGCGAGACATGGGGCGGCTATCCGGCGCGCCCGATGCGGAAATTCCTGCGCGAAACGGCCTGGCTGTCGCGCAAGGCGCAAGGGACACGAAATGGCGGAGAGTGAAGGCGAAACCATCGGCATTGAGGAGGTGATGCGCCGCTTGCCGCATCGCTATCCGTTCCTGCTGGTCGATCGCGCAACGCACTACATCGCCAACACGTCCATTCGCGGCATCAAGTGCGTGACGGTGAACGAGCCGTACTTTCCGGGGCACTTCCCGGGCGCACCCGTCATGCCGGGCGTGATGATGATTGAAGCGATGGCGCAGACCGGCGCGCTTATGATGTCTAAGACGCTCGACGTGGACGTGTCGAAACACGTGATTCTTTTCATGTCCGTCGATAACGCGCGCTTCCGTAAGCCCGTGCTCCCCGGCGACGTGCTGGAAATGCCGGTTGAGGTCGTGTTCGCGCGCCGCAACATCTTCAAGTTCAAGGGCCGCTGCGAAGTGCGCGGCGAACTCGTGGCTGAGTGCGAGTTCGCCGCCGCCAAGGGCGACCGCTGATGGCGAAGATCCATCCCTCCGCCGTCGTCGATAAGTCTGTCGAATTCGGCGCCGACGTGGAGGTCGGCCCCGGCTGCGTGATTGGGCCGAACGTCAAGCTCGGCGATCGCACCCGCCTTGTCGCCCACGTCTACATCGAGACCAACACCGAGATCGGCGCCGACTGCGCGATCTATCCGTTCGCCTCACTCGGCGCGCCGCCGCAGGACACGTCCTACAAGGGCGAACCGACGCGTGTCGTGATCGGCAAGAACAACGTGTTCCGCGAGCATTGCACCATTCACCGCGGCACCGTGCGTGGCCGCTCCGAAACGCGCGTTGGCGACAACGGTCTCTTCATGGGCAGCATTCACATCGCCCACGACAGCATCGTCGGCGATAACGTGATCATGGCGCAGACGGCCACGATCGGCGGCCACGTGCGTGTCGGCGATTGGGCGTTCTTGGGCGGCCTTTCGGGTGTCCATCAGCACTGCCGGATCGGGCGCCACGCCTTCGTCGGCGCCTCGGCGCTGATGACGACCGACCTCATTCCCTATGGCTCAGCGATCGGCAACCACGCGCATCTCGGCGGCCTCAACGTTGTCGGCCTCAAGCGGCGCAACTTTTCCCGCGAACAGATTCACGATCTCCGCGCTGCCTACCGCCTCCTGTTTGCGGAAGAGGGCACGTTCCAAGAGCGCATCGACGATGCGGTCGAACTCTACGCCGACAATCCCGAAGTGATGGAGATCCTGAACTTCATCCGCGCCGATAGCTCGCGGCCGTTGTGTATGCCGCGGGACTGAACACTGTGGGCAGATGGGCAAAGCTCGGCATCGTAGCGGGCGGCGGCGGCCTGCCGATCGAGCTTGCCGCGTATTGTGCTGAATCGCGCGCGTCCTACACCGTTTCCCGGATCGCGCCGTTCGCCGACGCCACGCTCGCTGCACATCCTGGCCATGAGCTCAACGTCGGTGAGATCGGCGCCCGGAAGGCAGCGCTAAAGCGCGAGGGCTGCGATGCGGTCGTGATGGCCGGGATTGTAACGCGGCCTGATTTCAGTGCGGTCAAGTTCGACGAGGAGGGCGCGGCGCTTGTGCCGGCCTTCGTCGCCGCCGCGCGCGAAGGTGACGATGCGTTGCTTCGCGTGTTGATCGACGATTTCGAGCGCGCCGGTTTCCGCGTGGTCGGCGCACACGAGGCGCACCCGGGATTGCTCGCGCCCACCGGTGTGATTGGCGCGCACGCGCCGCGCGAGGAAGACCGCGCCGACATCGCGAAGGCCGCCGCTGTCGCCGCAGCGCTCGGCATATGGGACATCGCACAAGCAGTCGCCGTGTGCGCGGGCCTCGTGCTTGCGGTTGAAGCGCAGGAAGGCACAGACGGACTGATCGCGCGCGTCGCCTCGTTGCGGCCAGCTATACGCGGCACGCCGGATGCACGGCGCGGTGTGCTCCTAAAGCGCCCAAAGCCCACACAAGAACGCCGCATCGATCTGCCTACGATTGGCGTGGCGACGATCGAAAACGCCGCCGCCGCTGGTTTCGCGGGGATCGCGATCGAAGCGGGCGGCGCGCTGCTCGTTGATCGCGCCGCGTTGATCGCGCGCGCCGATGCGCTCGGGCTCTTCCTCTACGGATTTTCGCCGGACACGCCATGAAGGTGTTTCTCGTTGCGGCCGAGGCTTCGGGCGACGCCTTGGGCGCCGATCTTATCCGCGCCCTGCGTGCGCGTGAGCCAGAACTGGAGATTGCGGCGATCGGCGGTGAAGCGATGGCCGCAGAGGGAGCACCGAGCGCCATCTCCATCGAGGGTTTGGCGATCCTTGGCTTCATCGATGGACTGCGTGCTTACGACCGCGTTGTAAAAAAGGTCGCTGAGGCGACCGACGCAATTATCGCCGCCAGACCCGACGCCGTCGTGCTGATCGACTCATGGGGCTTTACGCTCCGCGTCGCGCAGCAATTGAAGGCGCGCGCGCCGGCCATCAAACGGATCAAATATATCGGTCCGCAGGTGTGGGCGACGCGCCCGGGCCGCGCCAAGACGCTGGCCGATGCGGTCGATCATTTGATCTGTATCCACGCGTTCGAAACGCCGTTCTACGCGCCGTACGGCTTGCCGTGCACGGTGAGCGGCAACCCAGCGATCGGGCGTTTCGTAGCGGGCGACGGCGCCGCATTTCGCGCGCGCCACGCGATTGGGCAGGAGGCGCAATTGCTGCTGGTGCTGCCGGGAAGCCGCACCAGTGAAATTCGCCGCGTCGGCCCGACGCTCTGGCGCGCTGCAGCGGCTCTGAAGCAAGATCGGCCCAATTTGCGCATTGGCTGCGTTGTCTCTGGCCAGGTGGCCCAAGCAGTGCGCGCCGGCGCGTTGGATGGCGTGCTGCTGATTGAGGAGCGGGAGAAGCAAGCCGCTTTCGCCGCCGCAACTGCGGCGATCGCTGCATCCGGAACTGTCACCACCGAGCTTGCGCTCGCCGGCGCGCCGGTCGTGGTGGGTTACAAACTTGGGTGGATCACTTGGGCGTTGGCGCGCTTCTTTTTACTGAAGTCAAAGTACGTGACGCTGATGAATGTTGCGGCCGGGCGCGAGGTTGCGCCTGAACTCATCCAAACGCGGTTCACGCCAGCACTTGTCGCCGCCGCAGCAGCGCCCTTGCTTGACGATCCGGCCAAGCGCGCAGCGCAGATCGCCGCGCAAGACGCCGCGCTTGATGCCATGGGGCGGGGAGGGCCGCCGGCAGCTGAGATCGCCGCCGGCGCCGTCCTGAGTGTTGTGCGCGCCGCTTAGCGCTTCGCGAGCGGCACGTATTCGCGCTTCGGCGCGCCGGTATAGACTTGGCGCGGGCGCGCGATCTTCTGCGACGGGTCTTCGATCATCTCGGACCATTGCGCAATCCAGCCGACCGTGCGAGCCACCGCGAAGAGCACCGTGAACATCGACGTCGGGATGCCCATCGCCTTCAGCGTGATGCCCGAATAGAAATCAATGTTCGGATAGAGCCGCCGCTTGATGAAGTACTCATCACTGAGCGCGATCCTTTCGAGTTCGACAGCGACCTTGAGAAGCGGATCGTCCTTGATGCCGACTTCGTTGAGCACCTGGTGGCAAAGCTTCTGCATCGCCGTGGCGCGGGGATCGTAATTCTTATAGACGCGGTGCCCGAAGCCCATGAGCTTCACATCGCTGTTCGGATCCTTCACGCGCTTGATGAAGTCCGGGATGTTATCGACCGTGCCGATCTCCTGAAGCATCTTGAGCGCGGCTTCGTTGGCGCCGCCGTGATCCGGCCCCCACAGGCACGCAATGCCCGCCGCGATGCAGGCGAACGGATTGGCGCCAGATGAGCCGGCGCTCCGCACCGTTGACGTCGATGCGTTCTGTTCGTGATCGGCGTGCAGAATGAAGAACACGTCGATCGCGCGCGCCAGCACGGGATTGACCTTGTACTCTTCGGCCGGCACCGCAAACAGCATCCGCAGGAAGTTCGACGAATAGTCGAGTTCATTGCGCGGGCTGATGAACGGCTGGCCCACGGTGTACTTGAACGCGCGCGCTGCAATCGTGGGCATCTTCGCGATCATGCGGTGCGAGGCGATGACGCGCTGACGCTGATCGTTGATGTCGGTCGAGTCGTGGTAGAACGCCGAAAGCGCGCCCACCGTGCCGACCATCACCGCCATCGGGTGCGCGTCGCGCCGGAAGCCTTCGAAGAAACGGTCGAACTGCGCATGCAGCATCGTGTGCATGGTGATGGCGCGCTCGAATTCCGCGAGTTGCGTCTTGTTCGGCAATTCGCCGTGCAGGAGGAGGTAACAGACCTCGATGAAGGTCGAATGCTCTGCGAGCTGATCGATTGGGTAGCCGCGATAGAGCAGCACCCCCTCGTCGCCGTCGATATAGGTGATCTGGCTCTCGCACGAGGACGTGGAGGTGTAACCGGGGTCGAAGGTGAAGACCTTCGCTTCGCCATAGAGCTTACGAATGTCCACGACGTCCGGACCGACGCTGCCGCCATAGACCGGCAACTCGATTTGCTTGTTATCGATGGTCAGCGTCGCCGACGGCTTCTGGGTGACTTTGCTCTTCATCTCGTACTCCCGGCCGCGTGCGCGGCTTCACGCGGCGCTGGCTATTGGCCAGCAAGTTGATCGTCGATCCGGCCAAGCGTTTCTTCGCGGCCGAGCGCGGCGATCAGCTGCGCAAGGTCGGGCGAAGGCGCCCCGCCGGTGAGGGCCGCGCGCAAGCTTGGCCCAAACTGCCCCATCCCAACGCCCGCCTCGGTTGCGAACGTCTTAATCGCGGCGCCGATAGCTTCTGCGTCCCAGGGCGTCACATTGGCCAGCCGCGATCGAAGATCGGCGATCAGCGGTTTGGCCTCGTTCTTCATGGCTTTTTGCGCCGCTGCGTCAAGGTTGAGGGGGCGCTTCCGGATCAGGAAATGGGCCTGATCGGCCAGTTCCGGGATGGTTTTCGCCCGCGCTTTGAGCACGCTGATCGCGTCTTGCACACGGGCGCGCGCCGCTTCGTCCAACGGCCAATCCGGGTGGGCGGCGGTGATGTGCGCGAACACGAGCGCCGCCAGCCGCGTGTCGTCTGCCTCGCGTAGATAGTGCGCGTTGACGGATTTGAGCTTGTCGAAGTCGAGCCGCGAGGGCGATCGGCCCACCTGCGCCAGATCGAACACCTTGGCTGCTTCCTCACGGGTGAAGATCTCGTCGTCGCCGTGGCTCCAGCCGAGACGCGCGAGGTAATTGCTCATCGCTTCGGGCAGGTAACCGAGGTCGCGATATTCGTGCACCGCCTGCGCGCCGTGGCGTTTTGAGAGCTTGGCGCCGTCGGGCCCGTGG
>CAZXNY010000023.1:0-15170 GCA_964642205.1 uncultured Caulobacteraceae bacterium | reverse complement strand
CATCGAGCGGAATTTCCAGCACTTGAAGAGCCGGCCATAGCGGCCGACGCGCTTATGGGAGAACAGCGGCGGGCCGCCGTCTTGAACCGTGATCAGAACCGCAACGGTCAGGAAGACAGGAAAGAGCACGACGAGGCCGCCGAGGGCGCCGACGATATCGATGGCGCGCTTCGCCGCGCCATTGGCGCGGCGCACGATCATGATCAGCCGCGGATCCGTGATCCGGCTGTCTTCCGACCGCGGCCGCGCTACGCGCGGCGCCGCATTCTGACGGCTCCGGGACGGGGCCCGAAATTCGGGCTCCGCTCCATACGAGCGGTTTGCCATTGGAAAACCCCTGCCACCCATCTTTCTTATGGCTGACGGACTAGGCATGGCGCTTTTGTGCAATGCAAACAAGTTCGCGTTGCGGGCGTATGCACAGACATCGAGGCTTGCGCCGGGACCGAAACTTTCGTCAGCTAAGCGAGGGACGGTAGCGGCATGTTTCGATTCCAGTATGTGGGCGGTGCGCCGTGACGAGGCGCGATGATCCAGAGGTCAGCGGGCAAGATCCGGCCCCGCCAAATCCTGGCGCATCTGCGAAGTATTCGACACGTGCGCCTTATCCGAAGTGGGCAGTCGCTTCGGGACTTATCCTTTACTCGGTCCTGTTCTGGGGCGCGGTGTTTGGGATCGTTTCGGGTGCGACAAAGTGGTTCACCCCACAGCCGGTAGATGTGGCGGGCGAGCCGGGCGGAGAGGCGCGCCGGCCCTAGATCCGTGCGGACTCGCTTACCAAGCTGCCTGAAACTTGCGCGAAACTTGCATCGATCCTTGTAAGAGGATCGCGCGGCCGCATCGATCCGGATAGGAAACAAGTCATGCGCACGCGCTGCGCCCCCGCTCGCCAGAACGGCGCGGCTCCATTGAGGGGCCGGCGATGACGCTTGTCTGGCTCGCCATCGGGCTTGGGCTCGCCGTGCTCGCAATCACCGCGCCGCTGCGCTGGTCGGCGGCGATCGTCGCGTTCTGGCTGCCGTTCTCGGGCACCGTGGTGGCGATCGTTGGCGGCACGACGCCGATCCTGGTGCCGGTCGTGGTCGTGCTCGGCTTTCTGGCCCGCCACGCCTTTTCGCTGCTGATCCGCCCGGTTCGGGACCAGTTCTTCGAGCTCGTGCGCAACGATGGGTTGATCCTGGCGTTCGCGGCGTATTGTTTGATCTCGGGCTTGCTGTTCCCACGGCTGTTCGAGGGCGCGACCAATATCATCCCGCAAGAATGGGTCGGGCACTCGGTCGTGCTCGGACCCGGTTCTGTGTCGATCCCGCAGCTCGCGTACTTCGCAGTCGCGATCTACCTTTACCTGGCGATGCGCCATGCGATGGCGCGCGTTGGGCTTGCGCCGATCCTTTATGCGCTTGGGCTGCAGGTTGCGGTGATCGCCGGGATCGGTCTTCTGCAGGCGCTGCTTGGGCTTGCGGGGGGGCGCTTTCCGCTCGAATGGATCGTCAACAACCGCGCGTACGGCATCCTGATCGGCGCCGTTGAGGGCGGCTTCGTGCGCGTCACCTCAGTGTTCGTCGAAAGCTCGTTCTTCGCGAGCTGGGGGGCGGGCGCGCTTGGATTTACCTACGCGCTCTATGTGAACCGTATCCGGCCGTGGACGAGCCTTTCGCTGATGGCGCTCGTCGGCGCGGCGATGCTGCTCTCGACATCCTCGACCGCGTATTTCGGCATTCTGTGCGTTGGGCTCTTCGCCGTCGTGCACGCCTTCACCGACACGGACCGCATGCGCCGGGACCGCGGCCTCATCATCGTGGCGATCGGGGCGCTGGTTGCCGCAATCGTGGCGATCCTGGTGTTCACGGCGCAGGCCGGCTTCCTGGGCGAGCTCCGCGAGATGATCGAGCGGATGACGCTCGGCAAATCCAACTCGTTCTCGAGCCAGCAACGCGGCGAGTGGCAACAGATCTCGGTGCAGAACGCGCTCGATACCGGGCTGCTTGGCGTCGGCTACGGCGCGGCGCGCTCGTCCGGGATCATGGCGGCGCTGTTCGGGATGATCGGCCTGCCCGGCATGGTGCTGTTTGCGCTGGTGGTGGCCCCGGCGATCCTGCGCGCGTTCCGCCGGCCGCGCACGGGTGAGGACGCGGTGGCTTCGGCCGGCGCGTTTGGGTTGTTCGGGGCGATCGCTGCGATGTCGATCTCGGCGCCGGACATTAGCCTCGCCAACAATTTCTGGATGTTCCTGGCGCTGGCGAGCGCGCCGCTGGCGCAGCGTGCACTTAGCACGCAAGAGCCCCAGGGTGCGCCGGCCCCGCGCGGAGCGGCGTGACCTTGGCGCTCTGGCCCAATCCCGCAAGGCGCGCAGAAACCGCTCAACGCATCTACGCGGTGGGCGACGTGCATGGCCGCGCCGACCTGCTCGAAGTTCTGATCGCGCGGATCGGCGACGATCGTGCGGAAGAGGCGGCGCCGACGCCGCTCGTGTTCCTCGGCGATTACGTGGATCGCGGGCTGCATTCGCGCGAGACGTTGGACCGGCTGATCGCGCTGGAGAGCGACGCGCGTTTTGCGCCGCGCTTTCTGAAGGGCAACCACGAGGCCGCGATGCTGGACTTTTTGGCGCGGCCCGAGGGCGGCGCGAGCTGGCTCGCGTTCGGCGGCGCCGAGACGCTCTATTCTTACGGCGTGAAGGCGCCGTCGCCGGGCGCGGCGCCAGAGACGCTGCAGCGCGCGGCGGAGGCGCTGCGCAGGCGCGTGCCCGAAGCGCATATCGGCTTTCTCAACCGGCTCGAGCTGTTCACGCGTTGGGGCGACTATCTGTTCGTGCACGCTGGCCTGCGACCCGGACGGACGCTTGAGGAGCAGGACGAGCAGGACATGCTCACGATCCGCGATGCGTTCATGAAGAGCCGCAAGAAATGGCCGTTCATCGTGGTTCACGGCCACACGCCGGGCGAAGCGGTGCACATCGATGGACGGCGCATCTGCGTCGATACCGGCGCGTATGTGACCGGCAAGCTCTCCGCGGTGCGCCTGCAAGGCGGCGCCGTTCAGGTGCTCTCCACATGAAAGATACGGCGCGCCAATTCCGCGCATTTCAGGATGCGAGCGCTAGCGCCTGGGGAGGCGCTCTGCTAGTTTCCGCGCCGCTTCGAGGGACCGCACGCAACAAGAGAAAGAATGATCGCGGTGAACGTCATGCGTAGAATTCGCAACGCGCTGTTCCTGGTAATCGCCTTCCTGATGGCTTCGATCGCAGCGCCCGCGCTGGCAGCGCCTGCGGCGGGCGGTCAGCAGGCCGTGGCGCAACAAGCGCAAGCCGAAGCGGCGCCGCTCGCTGGCGCGCCTGCGGGCGCTCCGGCTGCTGCGCCAGCTGCGGCCACGCCAAGCGCGCCGGCCGGCGCCAACACCGATGAATATGTCCTCGGCGCCAATGACCGCATCCGGCTGATCGTGTTCGGCGAAGAGCAATTGTCCGGTGAGTTCGTGGTGGATTCCACGGGCCGCGCGGCGCTGCCGCTGATCGGGGAAGTGGCTGCCGCAGGCCTCACGCTCCGCCAGTTCGAGCGCCGCGTGGAAGATCAGCTGGGCGATGGCTACCTGAACGATCCGCGCGTGAGCGCCGAAGTGCTCAACTTCCGCCCGTTCTACATTCTCGGGGAAGTGGTGCGCCCCAACCAATACCCGTACGCGAGCAACCTTTCCGTGCTGAACGCGGTGGCGACGGCGGGCGGCTTCACGCCGCTGGCCGATCAAACGCGCGTGTTCATCCGCCGTGCGGGTGCGGATGAAGAGGTGCAGGTGCCGCTGACGCCGGAGGCGATCGTCTATCCGGGCGATACGGTGCGGATCGCGAAGGGTGCGTTCTACATCTTGGGCGAAGTGAACCGGCCGGGCGAATATCCCTACACAACGGGGCTTACCGTGCTGAACGCGGTGGCGACGGCCGCTGGCTTTACCTACCGCGCCAACCAAGGCCGCGTGTTCATCCAGCGCCAGGGCGAGGCCGAAGAACGCTCGTACCGGCTGCGCCCGAACGTGGTCATTCAGCCAGGCGATACGATCCGCATCGGCGAGCGCTTCTTCTAGGCGCGCCGCCGCCGGCATCGTTCAGTGCGGTTCGTCTAAAAGAATTCATGCTGCGGCGTTTGGCGGTGCTTGTTCACACCGACCTCGTCGCTTAAGACATGGTTAATCCGAGACAATAGCCTTGAGGGAGGCTCGCGCGACGGGAGAGCGGCGCTTGCGCGCCGTTCGCGGCTCTGTGTGCGACCGCATTCCCCGTTTGGCACACATCGGCTTGCGAACACGCCCTGTTTGCATGCCGATGACGGCGCGTCAGCAGTACGCGGACGCGAAGGCGCAGAAGGCGAAGGGGCAGGGGTATGAAGCGGGCGAAAAGGCTGAAGGCGCGGACGGCATTGCTGGCGGTGATGCTGCTTGCCGTGAGCCCGATGAACGCGATGGCGCAGGCCACCTACGATCGCGGCGCCAATCAATCCGTGGCGGAGCGCCCGCAGCCGGAATACGACCCGCTGGGTTTGCGGTTCGGCGGCTTTGAAGCGCAAGCCTCGCTCACAGTCGGCGTTGAGCACACCGACAACCTGTTCGCGGACGCCACCAACGAGCAGGACGACACGATGGCGGTGATCCGCCCGCGTGTGGAGCTTGCCTCCACCTGGTCGCGCCACAGCGTCACTGCCGATTTCCAAGCCGAACAGACGCTGCATGACCGGTTTACCAAGGACGACGCGCTGACGATCGACACCGGCGCCAACGTGCGGCTCGACATCCGCCGCAACACGCAGATCGGCGTCGCGGGCCGTCTCGCCGAGCGCATCGAAGCGCGCTCCTCGCCGGATGCGCCGGACAACTCGGTCGCGCCGATCGAGTACGAAGAGCGCACGGCGAACGTTTACCTTCAGCAGCAATTCAACCGGCTGCGGCTCTCGCTCGTCGCGGGCCAGACGACGTTCGATTACAAGGATGGGCGCACCGGCGCTGGCATCATCATCGAGCAGGATGACCGTGACCGCGACGAGTCGTTCGTGACGGCGCGCGCCGAATACGCGCTCTCGCCGCGGATCGCGCTCCTGGGCGAAGCCGGCGTCAACAATCGTGAATACGATTTGAGCTTCCCGGTGGTGCCGTGGAACCGCGATTCCGAGGGCCGCACCTATCTCGTCGGCGCCAATTTCGATGTGACGCGCCTGATCCGTGGCGAAGTGGCCGTCGGCTACTTCGAGCAGGAGTGGGACGACAATTCCGTGCCGAAGGAAGAAGGCACGGCGGTGCGGACCAACATCGATTGGTTCCCCACCGAATTGACCACGGTTAACTTGACCGCGCAGCGCCGCAACCAGGATTCTGGCCAAGCCTTCGCGGTGTCCTTCTTGCAGGAAAGCGCGGGCGTTCGCGTCGATCACGAACTGCGTCGCAATGTGGTGCTGACGGCCGGGCTCGATACCGAGCGGCGCGACTACACCGGCATTGCACGCAAGGACGAGGTCGTCGGGGGCACGTTGTCGCTCCGGTATCTGATGAACCGGCGCGTCGTGATTGGGGCGGGCTACCGGTACGAGGAACAGGACTCGACCGGTCTGAACGCTGACGAGGACTACGAGCAGAACCGGTTCTTCGCATCGGTTGGCTTGCGGTACTGAGGGGCTGGCGCGGGCTTTCCCGCGCACGCCCGGCTGTAACGGTTGGAGTGCGTGGGAATGTCCGAAGCCGCCTTGCGTCAAAAGTGGGATCTCACTGCGCCGCTGCCGCAGGCGCCCGAGCAGGAGACGCTTGGGCTCAACAAGGTGGTGGAGTCGTTCCGCCGGCGCCTTTGGGTGTTCGCGCTGACGACGGCGGTTGTGTTCCTGCTGGTCGCGTTCGCGACGCTCACCTCGGCGCGCCTCTACACTTCAACGGCCGACATTCAGCTTGAGACGCGGCAGACGAACCTGCTCGGGCAGGACATGCAGGAAGTGTATGCCGGCCTGCCGCCGGATCACGCCGTCGTCGAAACCGAGACGGAAATTTTGCGCTCGCACGCGCTCGCCGCGCGCGTCGTCGATGAACTGAACCTGGTGGCCGATCCGGAGTTCGGCCCAGGGCCGGCGTCGGCTTCGCTGATGGGCCGCGTGCGCGGCCTCTTTAGCCGCCCCGCGCCCGCCGATGAAGCGCGCGAGCGCGTGGCGCGCCGCGAAGCCACGATCGGCGCGCTGATGGAGCGCATCGAAGTGCGCCGCCACGGCATGACGATGATCATCAAGGTGGCCGCGACCTCACAGGACCCGGATAAGGCCGCGCGCATCGCCAACGCCTACGCCGAAAACTACCTGACGATGCAGCTCGAGACGAAGTACGAGACCATCGCCACGGCGAACGAGTGGCTCTCGAACCGCCTCGCGACTTTGCGCGACGAAGTGCAGACGAAGGAAACCGCGCTCGCCGAATTCCGCGCGCGCAGCGGGCTCCTCGCCGCGGGCACGACGACGCTGACCGAACAGAGCGTCGGCGCCGTCAACCTCGATCTTATCCGCGCGCAGACGGATGCGGCCGCGGCGCGCGCGCGCCTGCAAGGCGTCGCCGCCGGCGCATCCTCGCAGGAAGCGCTGCAATCGCCGGTCGTTTCCGCGCTGCGCAGCCAGCAGGCTGAACTTGCGCGCCAACGCGCCGAGCTTTCGACGCGCTACGGCCCGCGCCACCCGCAGATGCTGCAGATCGACCGCCAGACGGCCGACCTGCAGGGGCAGATCAACGCGGAAATCGGCCGCATCACGCAGAACCTCCGGACGGAAGTGAACATCGCCGAGCAGCGCGTCGGCTCGCTGCAGCAATCGCTGACCGGCCAAACGGACAATCTGGCGAACAACAGCGAAGCGGCCGTGCAAGAGCGTGAGCTTGAGCGTGACGCCGAAGCCAGCCGCACGCTCTACGAAGCGTTCCTCAACCGCTTCCGCCAAGTCGCGGAGACGAGCGGCATCGAGCGCGCCGATGCGCGCATCACGTCGGCCGCGGTTTCGCCGCTCAGCCCGTCCTCGCCGAAGATCAAGATCAACCTGATCCTTGGCCTGCTGCTTGGCCTTGGGCTCGGGGCGGTCGCGGTGTTCATCGTGGAGATGCTGGAGCAGAGCCTGCGCACGCCGGAAGACGTGCAATCCCGCATCGGGGAAACGTGCCTTGGCGCGATCCCGTTCGTCGACCGGCGCGCGCGCACGATCGATGGCGAGCTGCTCAGCCCCGAAGAGTTCATCATCAAGCGGCCGCTGTCTTCGTTCGGCGAAGCGCTGCGCAGCTTGCGGGCGGGCGTGTTCTACTCAAGCCCCGATCGCCGCGTGAAGGTGCTCGCGGTGACGTCTGCGCTGCCGGAAGAAGGCAAGACGACCACGGCGATTGGCCTTGCGCGCATCTCGGCGCTCGCGGGTTCGAAGACAGTCATTGTCGATTGCGACTTGCGCCGCCGTTCGGCCACGCACTGCCTCGGCATCGAGGCGGAGAAGGGGCTGACGGAAGTGCTTTTCCGCACTGCTTCGCTCAACGAAGTCATCCAGAAGGATCTCGGCACCGGCGTCGATATCGTGCCGCTGGCGCAAGCCGAATTCACGCCGCGCGATCTGTTTGGGTCGGAAGCGATGAAGTCGCTGCTGGAAGCGCTGCGCGTTCGCTACGACGTGGTGATCCTCGACACCGCGCCGGTGATGCCGATCTCCGATACGCGCGTGCTCGCGCCGTTCGCGGACGCGGTGCTCGTCGTCGCGCGTTGGGGCCGCACGCCGGCGTCGATCGTCCGGAACACGACGGAACGTCTGCGTGGCCACGGCGCGAAGATCGCGGGCGTTGTGCTCGAAGGCGTCGAGAGCGGCTTGGTTTCGCGCCTGCTCTACGATCGCCCCGATTACTACAGTGAACTCTACCAGACCTATTACATCCGCTGAGCGCTTGCGGAGCGCAGCGCCTCTCGCGGCGCTCGCGCTTGTCGCCTTGGGCGTTGGGGCCGTGGCCGTGCACGATCTGCAGGGCGCGGTCTCGCGCGCGATTGGGCTCAGTGAAGCGAGCCTTGCCGCGCGCTTGCCGATTGGCGCCGAGCGCGATGCGCGGCTCGATCGCGCGCAGGCGAGCTTGACCGAAGCGCTTGGCGCGCATGGCGGCGATGGCGCGGTGTGGAGCGCGCTTTCGCAAACGCGCTACCTGCAAGCGACGAGCGCCGAAGTGCGCTCGGTTTCGCCGGTGCTGCTGGCGGCTGCGCTCGATGCGGGGCGGCGCGCGGCGCGGCTTTCGCCGGAGAGCGCGGAGGCGCATGCGCGCTTGGCGGAGGCGGCGTCACTGACCGAAGGGCGCGCGCGTGAAGCGGCCGGCGCGCTTGGGCGCTCCTACGCGGCGGCGCCGCTTTCTGAAGAGCTTGCGCCGTCGCGCGTCTCTGCGGCGGGGCGGATTTGGGCGTTGCTCGATGCGCATCAGCGCACGCTCGCGCTCGCCGAAGCATGCTTGGCGCGCCGTGCGGGCGCCGCGCTCGCGCCCGTGTTCGCGGCCGTTACGCTGGATCCGGCGTGCGCTTCTCCTGATCCAAATAGCTCGCCGCAAAGCCCGTAAGCACGGCGAAGAGGAGCGCGGCGGATGGCGCCGCGAGCCCCACGTCAAACCAGCTGACGCCGATAGCGTAAGCGATGAGGCCCGCCAGGAACGGCGCGCCGCGGCTTGGGCGGCGGCCACGATCCTTCGCGGTTACGAGCGACGTCATCAGCGCCGCGAACACGAAGGCGAGGAGCGCCGCGCCCGTGAGGCCGCCTTGCGCGAACCATTGCGCGGCGCCGGTCGCGCTTTCGGTGGTTTCGACATTAGCGCCCGTACCGGAGAGCGTTGCGCTCAACGCCGCAAGCCCGCCGGCGCCGACGCTCACGAAGGCGAGCGCGGGAACGATGGCGGCGCCGACGCGTGAACGGCGCGCGCGCGTCCAAAGCACGGCGGCGAAGATCAGCGCGGCAACGCCGGTTGCGCCCAAAGCGGCGGGCGCGCCGGCGAGCGTCATCATCGCAAAGCTCGTCATCAGCGCGGCAATTGGCGCGAAGAGGCGCCGCGCCAGCGGCGGCAGCGATGGCTCGCCTGGCGCGGGGCGGCGGCGCAGTTCATCGGCCGCCACATGGAGCGCCAAAAGCGCGATCAGCCCGAACCCTGCGACGAGGCCGGGCTCCGTGAGCGCAGCGGGGATGCGCCCGAGCGCGCCGCCGGGCGCGAGCTGGTAGGTCAGCAGCGCGGCGAACGCGAGCGGCGCTGAGAGCGCCAGCACCCAGACGGCGCAGAGGTTGCGGCTATAGGCGTGGGCGATGGCGGCGGCGGCCGGCGCGGCAAGCGCAACGCCGACGAGCGCTGACGCCGCGAGCGCGGCTTCGCCCGCACCGGCCCCTCCAACGAACAATCCAGACCGGAGCAGCAACACCAGCACGAGGCCCGCGAGCGCGAGCCCGGCGATCCAATAGCGCGCCAAAAGCATTTGCAGCGCGGCGCGCGCACGGGGGGCCGCAGCGGCCGTCAGCAAAAGCGCGCAGCCGGCCAGCGCCATCAGCGGGCGCAGCACGCCGGGCTCGAGACTGGCCAGCGCAAGGCCGAGAATCGCCGTGCAAGAGAGCAATACAATCAACGGCATATGCGGAGCGCGGCGTCCTCTTGGGCGGGCAGAGTGTGGACGGACCTGAGCAAGTCAAACGCTGGCGCTTTGAGGGCGCGCGCTTGCGTCAACGTTCGCCTCCCGTCTAGCCTTGCACCAGATATGACGAGTCCAGACAGCGCGCCCTCTCTTTCGGTCGATCCCCAAGACAGGGGGATTTTGGGGGATGCAAAACAGGGTCCGCTTGCGCCGTACCGGGGCGCAAAACCACCGGCGCCGGCCTGGTTCGCGCCAGCGCTCGCGCAAGAGCCGGAGCGCACGTTCGTTACCGTTCAAGGCGCGAAGATCGAGTCTCTCGCGTGGGGCGAGCGGGGCAAGCCCGGGCTGCTGTTGATGCACGGCAACGCCGCGCACGCCGATTGGTATTCCTTCATCGCGCCGTTCTTTGCCGAGCGTTTCCGCGTTGCGGCGATGAGCTGGTCCGGCATGGGCGGCTCCGATTGGCGTGAGACCTACGCGGTCGAGACGTTCGCGGAAGAGGCGCTCACGGTCGCGCGCGAGGCGGGGCTGTTCGACGGCCCGGTGAAGCCGGTGTTCGCCGCGCATTCGTTTGGCGCGCTCACGCTCCGCTATCTCACCGTGCAGCATGGCCACGAGATCGCGGCCGCGATCGTGCTCGACAGCCGCACCGACATGATGGGCCGCCCGCCGCCGCGGCCGGGCGAAACGGCGAACCGGCCCGGTCCGCCCGGGGCCGGCGATCGCACCAAGCCGAACAATGTCTATCCGACGCTAGAGGCCGCGTTGGCGCGCTTCCGCCTCGCGCCGCCGCAACCGTGCGAGAACCACTACCTCGTCGATCACATCGCGCGGCTCTCGCTGAAGCGCGCGCCGATGCCCGATGGCTCGGGCGAAGGGTGGACCTGGAAGTTCGATCCGTTCCTGTTCCGGAATTTCTCGGTCTCGAACCCGGACGCGCTCTCGGGCGCGCCGAAATGCCCGCTGGCGATGATCTGGGGCGCGCGCTCGGCGATCATCCAGATGGACCGGCTCGGCATGATGAAGTCGATGGAAGGGCGCGGGCCGATGCTGGAGATCCCGGATTCGGGGCACCACGTGATGCTCGATCAGCCGCTGGCGCTGGTGACGGCGCTCGATGGGCTGCTACAGGGCTGGCCGGCTGGCTGGTCGCAGCGCCCCTAACGTGGACGTGACCCTGGCGTGACCCAGCGCGCTTAAGGGCCGCAACGCCCGTGCCTTGCCCGCCATGCCCGGCGCGGTTTACATCGCGCCGACCAATTCGGAGGGCCTTATGGCGGAAGCAGCGCATGGCGATCACTACGATCGCGGCCACATGGAAATCGTTGAGCA
Source organism: uncultured Caulobacteraceae bacterium (assembly GCA_964642205.1). Classification (GTDB taxonomy): domain Bacteria; phylum Pseudomonadota; class Alphaproteobacteria; order Caulobacterales; family Aquidulcibacteraceae; genus JBEVOS01. The sequence continues at coordinate 4,216 of CAZXNY010000023.1, read as the reverse complement.
GAAGGGGACGTTCGACGGCTTCCTCGTCGCGACTGTCTGGGGCTGCGCGCTCATCGCTATGTTCGTGTCGCTGTTCGTGATCGCGTTCGCGATGAACCTCGGCTGGTTTCCCGGCATGGGCGCGTATGTCGTGATCGGCGTTTTGACGGGCGTCCTCTTCAAGCAAGGCGGTGCCTGGTGGGCGACGTTGATCGCTTCGACCGTGCTGATGGTCATCGGCGGCGCGATCGTGTCTCTGTTCGCCGGCGGTTGAGGTGAAGATCGCCGTCCTCAAGGAGCGGGCGGCTGGGGAAACCCGCGTCGCCGCCACGCCGGAGACGGCGAAGAAGATCATCGCGCTCGGCCATGAGGTCGTGATCGAAAGCGGCGCGGGCGATGCGTCGAGTTTTCCGAACGCTCAGTTCGAAGCGGCGGGCGCGAAGATCGCGGCCGATGCGAAGAGCGCGCTCGCGGGCGCCGATCTCGTTTTGAAAGTGCGTGGCCTCACCGATGCGGAGCGCGCCGACGTGAAGCAAGGCGCGGGCTTTGCCGCGCTGATCGATCCTTATGCGAACCGCGATGGCGTCAAAGCCTACGCCGATGCGAAGATCGATGCGCTCGCGATGGAATTTGTGCCACGCATCACGCGCGCGCAATCCATGGACGCGCTCTCGTCGCAATCGAACCTCGCGGGCTACCGCGCGGTGATCGAAGCGGCGTCGCTCTACGGGCGCGGCTTTCCGATGATGATGACGGCCGCCGGCACGGTTGCGGCCGCGAAAGTGTTCATCATGGGCGCGGGTGTTGCGGGCCTTCAAGCCATCGCCACCGCACGGCGCCTCGGCGCGATCGTGAGCGCGACGGATGTGCGCCCGGCCGCGAAAGAACAAGTCGCTTCGCTCGGCGCGAAGTTCGTCGCGGTCGAGGACGAAGAGTTCAAGCAGGCCGAAACCGCTGCTGGGTACGCCAAAGCGATGAGCGCGGAATATCAAGCCAAGCAAGCCGCGCTCGTGACCGAGCATATCGCCAAGCAAGACATCGTCATCACGACCGCGCTCATTCCGGGCCGCCCCGCGCCTGTGCTGGTGAGCGAAGCGCAGGCCAAGAGCATGCGCCCGGGGTCGGTGATCATCGATCTTGCTGTGTCGCAGGGCGGCAATTGCCCGCTTTCGAAGGCCGATGAGGTGGTCGATATCGGCGGCGTGAAGATCGCGGGCTTCTCGAATTTGCCAGCGCGCCTGCCGTCGGATTCCTCGGCGCTTTACGCCAAGAACCTGCTCGCGCTGTTGCCGTTGCTGACGGACAAGGACAGCAAGGCCTACGCGCCGGCGTGGGACGACGAGATCATCAAGGGCGCGATGCTCACGCGCGCCGGCGCCATCGTGCATCCCGCGATCGCGCCGCAACCCGTTGCAGCGGCGTGAACGATTCCGTTCTCGCCGCGCGCTGGTACGAAGCGTGGAACAGCCGCGATCTCAACGCGATCCTCGATCTGTACGCGGACGACATCGAGTTCGCCTCGCCTTACGCCGCCGCGCTTGGCTTTGCGGCCGATGGCGTCGTCCACGGCAAGGCGATGCTGAAGATATATTTCGAGCGGGCGCTGCAGCGCGCGCCGGAATTGCATTTCACGCCGGAAGCTTTGTGCGTGGGCGCGCGCTCGCACACGCTGATCTACCGGAACCATCGCGGCGAGCTTGCCGCCGAGAGCCACGAATGCGACGGGCTCGGGCGCATCGTCCGCGCCGACGCAACCTATCAAGCCAGCGAGTAGAGCCATGGAATCGGTCTTCGTCTTCTACCTCGCCATCTTCGTGCTCGCGATTTTCGTCGGCTATTACGTCGTCTGGTCGGTGACGCCCGCTTTGCACACACCGCTGATGGCCGTCACCAACGCGATCTCATCGGTCATCATCGTCGGCGCGCTGATCGCGGCGGCGGCAAGTGCGATGACCGAGGGCGGATGGGTCGCCAAAGGCGCGGGCGGGCTTGCGGTGGCGCTCGCGGCCGTGAACATCTTTGGCGGCTTCCTCGTCACGCAGCGCATGCTCGCGATGTACAAGAAGAAAGAACGCGCGCCGAAATAGGCGCGGAACGCGAGGCAGCTTATGAGCCCCGCCGAATGGCGTGCATTGCTGGAAGCGTTCGTGAGCGGCCGCATCAGCGCGGACGCGTTTCATCGCCGTTTTTTTGAAGGCTGGCGCGCCAACCGCGATGGGCCGGTTCCTGCGCCCGCCGCGATCGAAACGCTGTTCTACGTTGTCGAGGCGTATGACGAAGAACCCGAGCTCCGCACCGATACGAGCGCGAGCGAAGGGGAAATGCTCGAGGCGGCGCGCAAGGCGCTGCAGCAATTGCGCGAAGAGGGCGATGGCGCGCCGCGCGGTGGGCTTACTGGCGCGCGCACCTATTATCGCGCCCGCGCGCGTGAGGACATGCGCCGCTTTCAGATCAACATTGGGCGGCTCGCCGGATTGGGGTGTCTGATCGCGCTGGCGTGGATCGGGCTTTGCCTGCTGCAGATCTTCGCGGTCTCCGATCAAATCCAAAGCGTGCTCGAATGGCCGGCTGCGCTCGCGACATTCGCGGGCGTCTTCCTCGCGTTCGTGCCGGTCGTCGGGAACATCATCGCGTTTTTCGGCGCGACGGATGTGTGGGGCTGGGAAACCTGGATCGCCGCTGTCGTCTTCTTCGCGGCGCCGGCTGCGACGATCCTATCTGGCTGGCTGCGCTGGTGGCGGCCTTGACGTCGGTATTGACGTCGGTCTTGACGTTCTGGGCATTGCACCGCAACCAGACCGCTGAATTTTCGGGCTTTCGCCTGCGCCGCGTGGCGCTGCGCGAAGAGGGGCATTGAGTATGGATTCGTCGTCTTCCGTGGCCGGTTTGCCTGCACTCGATCCCAATCTCGCCTCGCTGCTCTATCTCGTTTCGGGCGTGCTCTTCATTCTCGCGCTTCGTGGCCTATCGAGCCCGGAGACGAGCCGGCAGGGCAACAATTACGGCATGATCGGCATGGCGCTCGCCATCGGCACCACGCTGCTGATGACGCGCCCGGACATGACGACGATCGGCATCATCCTCGCCGGCCTCGTCGTTGGCGGCGGCGTAGGAGCGTATCTCGCGCGCAACATTCAGATGACGCAGATGCCGCAACTCGTCGCGGCGTTTCACTCGCTCGTTGGTCTTGCTGCTGTCGCAGTCGCGGCGGCGGCGCTCTACGCGCCGGTGAGCTTCCACATCGCCGATGGCGCAGGCGGTGTGAAGATGCAGAGCCTGATCGAACTAGCGCTCGGCACCGCGATTGGCGCGATCACGTTCACCGGCTCTGTCATCGCGTTCGCTAAGCTCAACGGCAACATGAGCGGCGCGCCGATCATTCTGCCCGCGCGGCATTTGCTGAACATCGCAATCGGCGTCGCGATCGTCGTGCTGATCGTCATGCTGGTGCAAACGGGCGGGCGCGAGCATTGGATCTTCTGGGCGATCCTGGGGCTCTCGTTCCTGATCGGCATCACGCTGATCATTCCGATTGGCGGCGCGGACATGCCCGTCGTCGTCTCGATGCTGAACTCGTATTCGGGATGGGCGGCCGCCGCGCTTGGCTTCACGCTGGAAAACATCGCGCTCATCATCACGGGCGCGCTGGTCGGCTCGTCCGGCGCGATCCTCTCTTACATCATGTGCAAAGGCATGAACCGGAGCTTCATCTCCGTCATCCTCGGCGGCTTTGGCGCGGCCGACGGCGCAGCCGTCGCGGGCGCGAAGGAAACGCGCCCGGTGAAGCAGGGCAGCGCGGACGATGCGGCCTTCATCATGAAGAACGCCGAGAAGGTGATCATCGTGCCGGGCTACGGCATGGCCGTCGCGCAAGCGCAGCACGCGCTCAAAGAAATGTGCGACAAGCTGAAGGCCGAAGGCGTCGAGATCAAATACGCGATCCACCCGGTCGCGGGGCGAATGCCTGGGCACATGAACGTGCTGCTCGCCGAAGCGCAGGTGCCGTACGATGAAGTCTTCGAACTCGAAGACATCAACAACGAATTCGCGCAGGCCGACGTCGCCTACGTCATTGGCGCCAACGACGTGACCAACCCGTCCGCGAAGACCGACCCGCAAAGCCCGATCTTCGGCATGCCGATCCTGGAAGTGGAGCGCGCGAAGACCGTGCTCTTCATCAAGCGCGGCATGGGCTCGGGCTATGCGGGCGTGGAGAACGAGCTCTTCTTCCGCGACA
>CAZXNY010000022.1:0-15186 GCA_964642205.1 uncultured Caulobacteraceae bacterium | reverse complement strand
AATTCCTTCGCGTCCGTCGAAAGCGCCCAGGCGCCATAGTAAGCGTTGGACCGCGCGACCTCGAGCGCGACGTACAGATCCGCGAGCTTGTGCTTGATGGCTTGGAACGAGGCGATCTGGCGCGAGAACGCGTAGCGCCCCTTGGCGTATTCGACCGCTTCTTCCAGGCACTTTTGCGAGCCGCCGACTTGCTCGAACGCGATCAGCACGGCGGCGCGATTGAGCACCGCTTCCGCGAGATCCCAGCCTTGGCCGGCAGCGCCGAGACGCTCGGCTTTGGCTTTCTCGAACGTCAGCTTGGCGTGGCTGCGCGTTGGGTCGAGTGTTTTGACTTTCTCGCGCTTCACGCCCGCGCCCTTGAGATCGACGATCACGAGCGACGTGCCCTGCCCTTCGCGCGCGAGGACGACGGCGTGGGTGGCGATATCGCCATCTGTCACCGGAATTTTCACGCCGCTGAGCGTGCTTCCATCGAAGCTCGCTTGAATGGAGGACGGGCTCGGCGCGCCGGGGCCTTCGGAGATCGCGAAGGCGCCGATCAGTTCGCCGGAGACGACCTTCGGGAGCAGCGCCTTCTTCTGTGCGTCCGAGCCGCTCGCGAGCAGCGCTTCGGTGAAGAAGTAGATCGTCGATGAGTACGGGATCGGCGCGATGGCGCGGCCCATTTCTTCGGCGAGCACACAGAGCTCGAGCTTGCCGAGGCCAAGGCCGCCATACTCTTCCGGGATCGCGGCGCCGAGCCAGCCCATCTCCGCGACGCCCTTCCAGAGCGCGGGATCGAATGAGGCGTTCTCATCGTTCAGCACCGCACGCACGGCTTTGATGCTGGATTTGTCAGCGAGGAATTTGCGCGCCTCGTCCTTCAAGCTCTTTTGGTCATCGGAGAAATCGAAGTTCACCGCGGGCCTCCCTTTTGGGGGCACCTTAACGCGCGCGTCAGGCCAGAAAAGCCTCTCGCCGCGTTAACTTTCGGGCCGATTTGGGCGCGGTGTTCACGAACCGGCAAGGGACTGGCGCCTACGCTCACCGCCTCAGCGGGAGCATAAGATGGCCAAGGCGTCCTTCCATAAGGGGCAGCGCGTTTACGTGAAGCCTGTCGGCACGTGGGCTGCGATCGAGCATGTCCTGCCGCAATGGGTGAAGGGCGTCGAAGAGCCGCTGAAAATTCAGTACGACGTGGGCCTCGGCCGCGAATTTCAAGCGCACGAACTGACCGCCGAAGAGCGCGAGCCGGACCGGCCTGATCTCATCGAAACCGAGGTTTGGCGCATTCACCGCGCGCCGAACAAGATGCGCCCGGAACTGCAGGACGCACGCTACCCATTCCCCGGCACGTTCCCGGTTGTCGTAACGGACGAGCGCGACTGGGGCGGCTGGCGCGTGCCGATGGCGGAATATGACCGGGACCCCGAGCGCATCGAGCGCCAGTCTCGCATGATTGTGAACTCGATGCGCCTGTTGCGGATCGCGCGTGAATTGATCGACTTTTCGAAGGATCAGCCGCACGAAACCGCGCCGCAGCTTCAGCAATTGGCGCAGCAGGCCGAGATCGTGCTGCAGTCGATCTACCGCTCATCGACCACGCTTGCAGCGCCAGACAATATCGCGGCCGAGTAACACCGCGCCGTTCGCAGAGCGGCGATTGATTTGTCGCCCCCTGAAGGCGAGAACAGCGCTTCCCTGGAGAAGCGCATGCGCGATGCTGAAAACGCCCCTGTTCGTCTAAGCGAATACCGCCCGCCGGAGTACCGGATCGAGACGATCGCGATGGATTTCGCGCTCGATCCGAACGCGACGATCGTGACGGCGCGGTCGGTGGTGCAGCGCGCGGCGGACGCGCCCTGCCCGCTTGTGCTGGATGGCGTGCGGCTTGAGCTGCAAAGCATCGCGATCGACGGCAAGGCGTTGGCGGCGGACGCTTACAAGGTCGATGACGGCTCGTTGACGATCCACAATCCGCCGGCACGCTTCGATCTTGAGATCGTCACGCGCATCGCGCCGGCGCAGAACACGCAGCTTGAAGGGCTCTACCAATCGGGTGGGCGCTACTGCACGCAATGCGAGCCCGAGGGCTTCCGCACGATCACCTATTTCCTCGACCGGCCGGACGTGCTCGCGCGCTACCGCGTGCGCGTGGAAGCCGACAAAGCGAGCTGCCCGACGCTGCTCGCGAATGGCAATCCGATCGAAAGCGGCGATCTGCCGAACGGGCGCCACTACGCGGTGTGGGACGATCCCCACCCCAAGCCCTCTTACCTCTTCGCGCTCGTCGCCGGCGGCTTCGATACGATCGAAGACGATTTCACCACGATGACGGGCAAGAAGGTGGACCTCTACATCCACGTCGATCCCGGCGAAGCGCGCCGCGCGACGTACGCGATGGACTCGCTGAAGCGCGCGATGAAGTGGGACGAAGAGGTCTTCAAGCGCGAATACGATCTCGACGTGTTCAACATCGTCGCCGTACGCGATTTCAATTTCGGCGCGATGGAGAACAAAGGGCTCAACATCTTCAACGCGGCCTACGTGCTGGCCGACCCCGAGACGGCGACGGATGCCGATTTCGAAGCGATCGAAAGCGTCGTCGCGCACGAATACTTCCATAATTGGACCGGCGACCGGATCACGTGCCGCGATTGGTTTCAGCTCTGCCTGAAGGAAGGGCTCACGGTTTTCCGCGATCAGGAATTTTCCGCCGATCAACGCTCGCGCCCGGTGCAGCGCATCAAGGACGTGAAGCGGTTGCGCGCGCGGCAATTCGCGGAGGATGCCGGCCCCCTCGCCCACCCAGTGCGCCCAACGAGCTATGTGAAGATCGACAATTTCTACACGGCGACGGTCTATGAAAAGGGCGCCGAGGTCATCCGCATGCTGAAGGCGATGATCGGGGCTGAGCTGTTCGACAAAGGCATGCAGCTCTACTTCGAGCGGCGCGACGGCACGGCCTCGACCGTCGAGGATTTCATCACGTGCTTTGAAGAAGCGACCGGCCGCGATCTTTCCGAGTTCGCGCGTTGGTATGAGCAAGCCGGCACGCCGCATATTGAAGTGCGCGGCGCCTACGATGACGCGAACCGCACCTACGAGCTTTCCGTCTCGCAGAAGACGCCGCCCACGCCTGGGCAAGACAAGAAGCGCGCGTTGCCTATTCCGCTGCGCATCGGCTTTGTCTCCGCCGACGGCGCGCTGCTCGCCGCGCGCAAGCCGGGCGATCCGGCCGCTCGGCAAGAGCATCTCATGGTGCTCGATGGCGATAGCGCGACGTTCCGGTTCGAGGGCGTCGCCAAAACGCCGATCCCCGCGATCGCGCGCGGCTTTTCCGCACCCATCGCAGTGCATGACGATCTCACGATCGATCAGCGCCTCGCACAAATGGCGCACGACCCCGACCCGTTCACGCGCTGGGAGGCCGGCCAATCGATCGCGCGCGAGATGATCATCGCGCTCGCCGCCGGCAAACCGGCCGCCGATCCAGCGCGCCTTGCCGAGGCGCTCGCGCGTGAATTGGACCGCGCGCAGGAAGATCCGGCCTTCGCGGCGCTCGCGCTGCGGCTGCCGGAACTGGCCGATCTCATTCAGGCCGCGCCCGCGCCCGATCCGGAGGCGCTCTTCCGCGCACGCGAGACTGTGCGCACCGCGATCGTCGCCCGCATCGGCGACCGGCTCGAAGGCGTCGCACTGCAGCCGAGCGAGACGCCCTTCTCGCCTTCCGCGGACGCAGCGGGCCGGCGCGCGCTCAAGACAGCTGCGCTCGATTTGCTCGCAGCGCGCGGCGCGGCGTCACACGACGCGCTCGCCAAAGCATTCGCGCAGGCCGAGACGATGACGGAGTCGCTTGCCGCGCTCGAGGCGCTCGGCGCGTCAGGCGCGCCCGCGTTCGACGATGCGCTCAAGACGTTCCACGAACGGTGGAAGGAAAATCCGCTCGTCATGGACAAGTGGTTCGCGGTGCAAGTCGCGGTCGCGCGCGACGATACGCTCGCGCGCGCCACGGCGCTGAAGCAGCACCCGGCGTTCGAGCTGCGCAACCCGAACCGCGTGCGTGCGCTGGCGATGTCGTTCGCCTCGCGCAACTTACGCGCGTTTCATGCGGCCGATGGCTCCGGCTACCGTTTCCTCGCCGACATCATCCGCGCCGTGGACCAGAGCAACCCGGCGCTCTCGGCGCGCCTGCTTACGCCGTTCGAATCCTGGCGTCGTTTCGACGCAGGAAGGCAAGCGCACGCCAAGGGCGAACTCGAAAAGCTTGCCGCGATCGCAACACTTTCAAAGAACGCCCGCGAAATGGTCGAGCGCACGCTGGCGTAATCCACACATCTATCCACAGAGCGCGTGCTTAAGCTGTCCACAGCCTGCGCACAGGCGCTGCTTTGTGGACTAGGGTGTGAGCGTGCGCGACGGAATCTTTACCTTCGCGATACCAAATTTAAGTTTGGCGGTTCGGCGAATCGGGGCGGCCGGAGGGCATGGCTGATCAAGGCGTGAAAGCGGAGCGAGCGCGAGAGCGCGCGTCGAAAGACGCGCCCGAAACGCATGCGCGCGCGCCAGCCGATACGCCAACGGAAAAGCCCGCCAAAGAAGGCGCGCGCGCCGATGGGCAGCGCTCCGTTCTTCTCCTCGTCATTCTCTTCCTGCTCGCCTTCGTCGTTGCAGTGGCGGTTCAGATCGACGCGCGCCGGCGCGCGACGGCGCATGAGGCGATCGAGCGCCAAACGATCGCGGCCGCGCTGCTGAGCGAGCGCGTCAGCGCCAACCTCGCGGTGGCGTGGGGCGCGGCCGCGGGTGCAGCAGAGCTTGGGCGCACCAATCCGGGCGTCAATCCGCAGTCCATCGCGGCCGCCGCCGCACATGCGCGCCCCGTGCGCGCCTCGGCGGTGGTCTCCCGCGATGGCCGCATCGTCGCAATCACCAACCCAACATTCGCGCCGATCGTGACCGCCGCGTACCGCACGGCCGGGCGCAATGGTGTTTGGGCCGGCGCGCCCGATATGGGCGGCCTTGCGACGGCGCCCGCGATCGTCCGGCACGTCGGCGACTCCGCGATCGTGTCGATCCTGAGCGCCGAAGCGCTGTTGCCGGCGTTCGAGAGCGGCACGCGCGTCATGATGACGGCGCCTTCCGGCACCATCATCTACGCGACGCAATCGCTCGCCGATGCCGGCCTGCGCACGCAGCAATCGATCCGCAACGCCGCGAGCCCCGCGGGCATGCGGCGCGGCGGCGCGACGTTGCGAGACCTTGAGGGGCGCACCTGGGCGGTGGGCTCGGCGCCGTCTGGCACGGGCGAATTCCGCGTGTTCGTCGCGGCCGAGACCGCTTCCCCGCTCGGTCAGCTTCTGCGGGCGTTCCTGGAATTTGCGCTGCTCACGGCCGCGCCCTTCGCGTCGATCGCGGTGCTGTATCTGCTGCTGCGGCAGAAAACGAAGCGCGTCGAAATCGCCGAAGCGGAAGTCGTGCGCGCGGAAACGCATTTCCGGCTCGCCGCCGATGGCGCGCGCGCGGGTGTGTTCGAGTGGCGCATCGACACCGATCAAGTGCAGCTCTCGGATCAAGCGGCGCGCCTTCTGGGCGCGACCGCCGATACGCTGCACCTGACGCAACTCGCATCGCTCGCTTACGGGGATGACCGCCACACGCTCGAGGAAGAATTCGAGCGGGCACGCGCCTCCGGGCTTCTCGATGCGCGCTTCCGCGCTGGCCATCCGCCGCAAGTGGCGTGGCTCGAACTGCGCGGCACGGTGATCGAGGATGAGCGCGGCGTCGCCTCCCCGCGCGTGATTGGTTCGGTGATCGATGTCACCTCGCGCTATGAAGCGGAAGCGAAGGCCTCCCGGCTTGAGCGCCAGCTGCGCTCGGCGATCGAGAGTTATACTGGCCCGTTCGCGCTGTGGGACGCGCGCCGGCGGCTTGTGCTCTGGAACCAGACCTATGCGAGCGTGTTCGCGCTCGAGCCCCAATTGTTGCGCCCGCGTGCGTCCTACGCGGCCATTGCGGCCGCTGCGGCGGCGCGCATTCGCCGCGAAACAGTCAGCGGCGGCGCGGACGAAAGCCGCGTGATCGAGTTGGTGAGCGGCGAGTGGCTGCAACTGGTTGAGCGCGCCACCCCCGATGGCGGCCTGGTGACAGTCGGCGTCGACATCACGGCGCTGAAGAAGAAGGAAGAAGAGCTCGCGCGCAATGAACGCCGGCTTTCGGATGCCCTGAACCGCGCCGAGTTGCAGGAATACGAGATCAAAGCACTCGCGGTGGAAGCGGAAACCGAGCGCCGCAAAGCCGAAGACGCGAGCCGCGCCAAGAGCGCGTTCCTCGCGAACATGAGCCACGAGCTGCGCACGCCTTTGAACGCCATCATCGGCTTCTCCGAGATGATGGAAAAAGAGCTGATGGGCCCGATCGGCAACGATCACTATCGCGGCTACGCGCACGACATCTGGGACAGTGGCAACCACCTGCTGATGCTGATCAACGACGTCTTGGACATGGCGAAGATCGAGGCGGGCAAGTTCTCGCTCTCGCCCCGCCCAATCGCGACGATCGACATGATCGAAGCGGCCGTGCGCATGAACAAGCCGGGCGCCGACAAGAAGAAGCTGCCGATCACGGTCGACGCGGAAAATCTGCCGGAGGTCGAGGCCGATGCGCGCGCGGTGAAGCAGATGGTGTCGAACCTGCTCTCCAACGCGATCAAGTTCACCGATCAGGGTCTCATCCTGGTGCAGGGCCGGCCGACCAATTGGGGCATCGTGATCCGCGTCGCGGATACCGGCTGCGGCATTCCTCCTGAGCACCTCAAGGAACTCGCGACGCCCTTCAAGCAGGTCGAGACGGAGCTTTCGCGCAACCACCAGGGCACGGGCCTTGGCCTCGCGCTCACCAAAACGCTCGCCGAAATGCACGGCGGCACGATGAAGATTCAAAGCGACGTCGGCAAAGGCACGATCGTCTCGATCTTCCTGCCCACGCAATTTGGCGGCAAGCGCAGCGAAGAACCCAAAAGCGCCTAGCTTTCGACTAGGCGGGAGCGCCGATTACGCGCTCGAACACGGCGTGCGCAGCGCGCTTCTTCTGCTCCAGCCCCTGCTCTAGATCCTCGAACGACGCTGCGCCGCCGGTCTTCACGAGATGCGCACGCAGGCTTTGTGAGGCGTGCGCTGGATCGAAGCTATCGGCGACGCTAACGCGCAGCGCTTGCTGCATCGCGCTGAGCAGCAGCCAGGCTTGAGTCAGTGCGCGGCCATCGCCGTCCTGCAGGGCGCCAGTTTGCACGAGCGCATCGATCGCGGCGCCGGTATTGGCCGACAGCGCTTTGCCGCTGAGCAATTGCAGCGTCTGCGCGACGAACTCGATGTCGACGAAGCCGCCGGGCGCGAGCTTCATGTCCCAGAGCCCCGTTCCGGGCCGTTCACGCATCATCAGCGCGCGCATGTCCAGAACGTCAGCGCGGATCTTTCCGGCGTCACGCGGGCGGGCCAACGCTGCATCGCGCACAGCTTGCGCGCGCGCGCCAAGCGTTTCGTCTCCGGCGACAGCGCGCAGACGCGTCAGCGCCAGCAGCTCCCACGTCCAGGCCTCGTCGGCGTAGTAGCGTTCGAACGACGACAGACGCACTGCGACTGGACCTTTGGAGCCGGACGGGCGCAATTGCATGTCTATGTCGTAGAGCAGCCCCTCTTCCGTCGGGGCCGAGAGCGCGCTGATCATGCGCTGCGTGAAGCGCGTGTAGAAATCGCCGCCCGCGCCATCCGGCGCGTCATAGACAATCATCACGTCGAGGTCGGAGCCCTCGGCGAGTTCGCGGCCGCCGAACTTGCCGAGCGCGAGCATCGCGAACGAGCCGGGTTGCGGCCCGAACAGGCGTTCGGTTTCCTTGAGCGCGACGTCACTCAGCACGGAGACGCACGCTTCGGCGAGATCGGCGTAGGCTGCGCCCGCTGCGGCCGCCGTCGTATCGCCCGCGAGCACCTGCATGCCGATACGGAACGATTCTTCGCGGTGAAAGCGCCGCGCGGCGTTGAGCGCGCCCTCAAAACCATCGGCGCCATCGCAGCGCTCGCGCAGGTCGTGCACGCGCGCGCCCGGCTCATCGCCAGAGAGCGGCTGGCTGAAGCGCCGCTCGATCATCGCGTCCATCAGCGCTGGGCGCTTGGCGAGCGCTTCGGCGAGGCGAGGCGCGAGGCCGAACGCGCGTGTGATCGCGGTGAGCAATTGCGGATTGGCCGAGAGCAGCGACAGCGCCTGCACGCCACCGACGAGACCCGCGAAGAAATCGGAGAAGCGCTGGAACGCCTGATCGGGTTCGCCGGTCTCCGACATGGCGCGCAGGAGCTTCGGCGTCAGCGCCGTCAGCAATTCGCGCGAGCGCTCGGCGCGCATGGCGCGGATGCGCCCGTGGTGCCAACCGCGGATTGTGCGGCTCACATGTGCGGGATCGGCAAAGCCGAGCTTGCCGATGGTCGCCAGCGTCTCGGGGTGATCTTCGACGCCGGTGAACACCAGCGCGCCCATCGGATCAGCGAGGCTCTCGCCCTGCCCGAACAGCGATCTATCGATCTCTGCCACGATCGCGCGCTGCGCGACGAGCGCTTTCTCAAATGCGGCACGATCGCCGAAGCCGCACAGCGCCGCGAGCCGCGCGCGCGCCTCGGTCTCCGCAGGCACGCGCTGCGTTTGCGCGTCCTCCAGCATCTGGATGCGGTGTTCGACGTCGCGGAAGAAGCGATAGGCGTGTGCGAGCGCGGCGCAGTGCTCTGGTGAGATCACGCCATGATCGGCGAGCGCTTCGAGCGCGCCAATCGTTGTGGGCGCGCGCAGTTTGGCGTGGCGGCCGCCGAGGATGAGCTGCTGTGTCTGCGCGAAGAGCTCGATGTCGCGGATGCCGCCGCGGCCTTGCTTCACATCGAAGACCGGATCGTCGAGGTCGGCGCTGCGGTGCGTGGTGAGAATTTGGCGCTTAATCGACTGCACATCGGCGATCGCGGCGTAGTCGAGATTGCGGCGCCAAATGAACGGTTGGAGCGTTTCGAGGAAGTCGCGGCCGAGCGCGTCGTCGGCGCCGACGGCGCGGGCTTTGATGAACGCCGCGCGCTCCCAGTTTTGCCCGAGGTGCTGATAGTAGTTTTCCGCCGAGCGGAGGGAGACGGCCGCCGGCGTTGCGCCCGGATCGGGGCGCAGGCGCAGGTCCGTGCGGAACACGTAGCCATCCGCTGTGATCTCTTCGAGCGCGCGCACGAGCGGCGCAACGAGGCGCACCGCGACGACGCTCGGTTCGCGGCTGTTGAGGATCGGCAGCGCCGACGCGTCGTAGAACACCGAGAAATCGATATCGCTCGAGTAGTTGAGTTCGCCCGCGCCCATCTTGCCCATCGCGATGAGCGCAAGGCCGGGGATCGGGCCCCCCTCGCCCGCTTGCGGCTCAAGATCGCCGCGCTCATGCGCAACACGCGCGGCGAGCGCCACGGCTGCGCGCACGCTCGCATCGGCAAAGCGTGTGAGCCCGCCCGTGATCGCCTCGAGCGGCCAGGCGCGCGCAAGATCGGCAAGCGCGAGCCCGAGATGCACCGCGTCTTTCGCGCGGCGCAGCGTGACCATGCCCTCTTCGAGCGGCGGCGCTTCGGCCGCGACGCGCGCAGCGTCGGCCATCGCGCTCTCGATCAAGAGCGTTGGCGCGTCCACCTCTGCAATGCGCTCTGCGAGATCAGGGCGGCGCGCGATGAGGCGCGCAAGATATGGCGCGTGCGCCTCGGCCGCCGCGCGCGCTTGCGCCCACGGGCCATCGCCCGCGACATTGGGCGCCAAGGCTGGGCCGATCGCATCCGTCATGACGCTGGTTAGCGTTGCGGCGCGGTGCGGGGCAAGACGAGCGTTGCGTCGAGCCCTGGGCGATCGCCGGAGCCGAGGCCATCGTTCAGTTCAAGCTGGCCTTTGTGGAGCCGCGCGACGGCCGACACGAGCGCCAACCCAAGGCCTACGCCTTGCGACGAGCGCGCCGATTCAAGCCGCACGAACCGCTCCGTCACGCGCTCGCGTTCTTCGAACGGCACGCCTGGGCCATCGTCCATCACGGATACGCGAATGAAGTTCTCGCCGCCGGCGCGCGCGCGCACCTCAACGTGACCGCCTTCGGGCGTGTACTTGAACGCGTTCTCGATCAGGTTCGACAGCGCCTGTGTGACGAGCCCGTCCTCGCCCATCACGGTGAGGCCATCCGCAATGTCCGCCTTGAAGGTGAGCCCCACTTCCTCGGCGGCAGGCTCGTAAAAGTCCGCAAGCTCGCGCGCGAGCGCGGTGACGTCCACTTCCTCAAAGCGCCAGTTCGCGGCGGTCTCAACGCGCGAGACTTTCAGCACGGCTTGGAACATGGCGAGGATTTTGTCAGCTTCCTCGACGGCTTTGCGCAGCGCGTTGCGGTCGGCTTCGGAGTCCGGCGGCGCATCGAGCGCGGATTCCAAGCGTTGCTGAAAGCGGGTGAGCGGCGAGCGCAGATCGTGCGCGATGGCGTCGCCTGCGGTGCGCGTCGTGTGCACCAGGCGCTCGATGCGATCGAGCATGGCGTTCATGTCTTCGGCGAGCGCATCGAATTCGTCGCCCGCGCCGCGCACGGGCGCGCGGCGCGTGAGATCACCGGCCATCACGTCGTGCGCGGTGTTGGAGAGCGCTTCGGCGCGGCGCGCGGCCTGCCCGCTGGCGAGCAGCCCGCTCGCAACCGACAGCACTATCCCTAGGATCGCCACCGTGTAGAGCACACGCGTGATGCGCTGAACGATGGCGGCGTTGTCGCCGAGATCGCGCGCCACAAGGAGGATCGGCCCGCCGAGCAGGCGCCCGACGCGCCCGAGCGCGCGGCCGCGATCGACTTCGTTTTCGCCGATCTCGCGCTCGAATTGGAAATCGACGCGCTGTTCGGCCTCGCCCGGCGTGACGGGCAGGCGGCGGAAGTCGCCAGTGATGGTTTCGCCATTCGCATCGGCGAGCATGTAGAGGAACGGCCCTTGGCGCGAGGCGCGCTCGACGACCTCCTGGTTCAACCTGCGTATGCCGCCTTCGGCGTAAGCGCGTTCAAGCGCGGCGTATTCTTGGTCCGCGGCTTCGGCTGCATCGCGCGTCAGCTGCCCGGCTGTCGCGATGTACATGTAGACAAGGAGCGCGACGACAAACGCAAGCACGACGCCCGCCTGCACCAAAGCAAGGCGGAACGTCGTTGTGCGCAGGAGCGCGTCGAAACGGTTCCTTACGCCTCGAGACGATAGCCCGAGCCGCGCACCGTGTGCAGGAGCGTTCCTGGGTATTCCTTGTCGATCTTCGATCGGAGCCTCGAAATGTGAACGTCGATCACGTTGGTCTGCGGATCGAAGTGGTAATCCCACACATTCTCCAGAAGCATCTTGCGCGTCACCGTCTGGCCGGCGTGGCGCATCAGATATTCGAGCAGGCGGAACTCGCGCGGCTGAAGATCGATCTTCTTGCCGGCGCGGTGCACCGTGCGGCCGAGAAGATCCATATCGAGATCGCCGACGGCCAGCTTGGTTTGCGGGGCCACCGGATCACGCCCGTGCCAAAGGGCACGGACGCGGGCGAGCAGCTCACGCGTCGAGAACGGCTTACCGAGGTAATCGTTCGCGCCCGCGTCTAGCCCTTCGATGCGGTGATCTTCATCGTGCAGCGCCGAGAGGATCAGCACGGGCGTCGATACGCCGCGATCGCGGAGCGCGCGCACGACATGCGTGCCGTGCTTCTTCGGGAGCATGCGGTCGAGCACGATTACATCGTAGCTGCCGCCGAGCGCTTTGTTTTCGCCCTCTTCGCCGTCACGCGCCCATTCGACGCTGTGATCGTCGCCTTCGAGCGAGCCGCGCAGTGCCTGCGCCATGTCGTTATCGTCTTCGACCAGCAATACGCGCATCGTGTGTCGTCTCCGTCAGCCGGCAGCGCCAGTGTCGGCCGCTACGAAGCGGCGCCCGCCGCGGCCTTCGATCTGCAACAAGAGCGGACGGCCCGCGGTGCGCGCCGCCGCGGTCGCGGCGTCGAGCTCAGCGGCGGTGCGCATCGGCTGGCCGCCCGCGAGCAAGATCACGTCGCCTACCGTAACACCTTTTTCCGCGAGATCGCTGTTGGGCGCGACGCTGGTGATGACGAGGCCGCCTTCGTTGGCGTTGAGCGTGGTGTAGCGGCGGCGGTCTTCCGCGTTCACCGGGCGTACGGCTAGGCCGAGCGAACCTTGTTGCACGCTCGGCGGCGCTTGCGGCGCCTCGGGCGTGGCTTGCCCGCCGGCGCGGCCCGCAAGCACTTGCTCGCTCGGGCGTTCCTGCAGACGCACGCTCACGGTTTGGCGGCGGCCCGCCCGTTGGATCTCGAGGCGCGCCGGGCGGTCCACTGCGAACGCGCCGACACGCTGCGTGAGTTCACGCGAGTCCGCGATGCTGGCGCCTTCGAAGGTCAGGATCACATCGCCGCGTTGCAGCCCCGCTTGCGCCGCGGGGCTATCGGGCACGACGCTGCCGACGATGGCGCCGCGTGCGTTTTCAAGGCCGAGGCTGCGCGCGATGTCTTCATCGAGCGGTTGTACCTGCACGCCGAGCCAGCCGCGCTGGACGCGCCCGTCGCGCGTGATTTGCTCAACGACGCGCGCGGCGACTTCGGACGGGATCGCAAAGCCGATGCCGACGTTGCCGCCGGTCGGCGAGAAGATTGCGCTGTTCACGCCGACGACGCGGCCGCGCAAATCGAATGTCGGGCCGCCGGAATTGCCGCGGTTGATCGGCGCATCGATCTGCAGGAAGTCGACGTACGCGGACGAGCCGAACTCACGGCGCCCTTGCGCGGAGACGATGCCTGCTGTCGCGGTGCCATCGAGACCGAACGGGTTGCCGACTGCGACGACCCAATCGCCAACGCGCAGGTCAGCGTCGCGATCGAACGACACGAACGGGAAGCGCCCCCCGCCCTGCACGCGCAGGACGGCGATGTCGGTCGGCTCATCCGAGCCGATCACTTCGGCTGGAAGCTCGCGCCCGTCGCTCATGCGGATGCGGATTTGCTCGGCGCCTTCGACGACGTGATGGTTCGTCACCACCGTGCCGTTGCCGTCGATGAAGAAGCCCGAGCCGAGCGAGACCGGCGCGGGGCGGTTGCCGCCCGGCTGGCCACGGAAGAATTCTTCAAATCCAGGAGGCGCGCCTTCGAAGCTTTGGCCGCGCGCCTGATCCGGGCGCTGGCGAACCGAGATCGACACGACGGCTGGGCGGACGCGCTCGATAAGTTCGGCAAAGCTGATCGGGGCGCCCGAGGGCGGCGCAATCTGGATTTGCTGGGCGGAGGCGGCAGGCGCGAGCACGAGCGGCCCCGCCGAAAGGGCCAGCGCCCCGGCCAGAAGAGTGCGTTCCAAAAGCTTGAGATCGGCCATGAATTCCTCAATGCGCAGGCGCGCCTATCGGGCTTTGGAGCCGGCCGGAGCCGCGCGCCGCCCGTCCGTTATGAGCCGTTTGAGGCGAAGTTGCGATCTATAGGGCCCAAGGACCGTGACTTTTTCCGGGCCGCCGGGGCCTTGGGCGCAGGCGGGCTGGCCTGGGGAACCCTTTACCGCTCGCCTTCTTCGGGCTCAGGCGCGGGGCCGGCCCCGGCCCGGCCGCGCAAGGAGAGGGCCGCGCCAACGCAGGCCAGCGCTAGCAAGGCCGGCGCGCCCCAAAGCAACCAAGTCCGCCCATCGAGCGGCGGGCGGAACGAGACGAAGTCTCCATAACGGTCGGTGAAGTAGTCGCGGATCTCGCCGTCGCTCTCGCCTGCTTCGATGCGCTCACGAACGAGGCGGCGCATATCGCCCGCGATGTCGGCGGTGGATTGTGAGATGGGTTCGTTCTTGCACGCGACGCAGCGGATTTCCTGATCGAGCTTTTGCGCGCGCGCTTCGAGCGCGGGATCGGCGAGCGGCGCGAACGCCGCGGCGGCGAGGGCGATGACCCAGCTCATGCCGGCTTCCTGCGCGCGAGCGCGACAAGGCTCAAGGCGCCGCCGAGCGCCATCAAGAACGCGCCGCCGAAAATGAACTGCACGAGCGGGTTCGCGTAGAGCCGCACGGTCCACGACTGGCCTTCGCGGTTTGGTTCGCCGAGTGCGACGTAGAAATCGCCGCCGATGTTCGATGCTATGCCGACTTCCGTCGTGGGCTGGCCCGCGCCCGGATAGTAGCGCCGCTCGGAAACGAGCGTGCGGCCATCGTCGAGCACAAAGCTCGCGCGCGTTGCGTAGTAGTTTGGCCCGTCCGCCTCTTCGACGCTGACGAGGCCGATCTCGCGGCCGGCGAAGCGTGCCGTTTCACCGGCGGAGAGCGAGACGGCTTGTTCGGTGCGGAACGACACTTCGGCGACGGCGCCGAGCGTCAGCACGCCCGCGCCAAGGTGCGCCAGGCTCATCGACCACACGGCGAGCGGCAGCGCCGCGAGCTTCGCGCCAAGGCGCCCCTCGCCGCGCTTCAAACGCACGCGCAGATAGATGAACGCGCCGGCGACAAGCCACGCGCCGACGCCAAGTCCAAGTGCGGCCCATGCCGCGCCGCGCGTGAGCGTCACGAGCGCGACGACGCCTGCGATTGTCGCCGCGGGCCAAAGTTGCGTTAGCGCGGCACGCGCATCGCCGCGCCGCCATGCGAGCAACGGCGCGATGGGCAACAGCGCGAGCAGCACGGCAAAGAGCGGCGCAACGGTGAGGTTGAAGAACGGCGGGCCGACAGAGATGAGGCCGCCGCCGCCTGCTTCGACGAGCAGCGGATAGATCGTGCCGATCAGCACGACGCCCGCGGCCGCTGCGAGCCCGAGATTATTCCACACCAACAGCCCCTCGCGGCTCACGGCGAGAAACCCGGCGGGTTGCGCGAGCTTCGGCGCGCGCCACGCGTAGAGCCCGAAGCCGACGCCAAGTGCGAGTGCGAGCAGCGCGAGCACCGCAAGGCCGCGCCGCGGATCGATCGCGAACGCATGCACCGACGTGAGGAGGCCCGAGCGCACGAGGAATGTGCCGAGCAACGCAAAGCCGAAGCCGGTGATGGCGAGCAGGATCGTCCAACTCGCGAGCGAGCCGCGCCGCTCTGTTACGATCGCCGAGTGCACGAGGCCGCAGGCGACGAGCCACGGCATGAAGCTCGCGTTCTCGACTGGGTCCCAGAACCACCAGCCGCCCCAGCCGAGTTCGTAATAG
>CAZXNY010000021.1:9004-15371 GCA_964642205.1 uncultured Caulobacteraceae bacterium | reverse complement strand
GTTCGGCCGCCCTTCGGTGAACGGCGAGTTCGCAAACAGCGCATTCGCGATCGGCTGCAGCGCGAGGCCGACGCGGAATTTCTTGACCATGTCCGCTTCGGACGCAAAGTCGAGATTGGTCTGCACCGTACACGAGCGGAACATCATCTCGTGCCCAAGGCGGCCAACCTTCGGCATGTAAGCGCGCATAATCTTGTAGCGGCCCTTCGGCATGATCGGCGTTTCGGCCATCGACCATTTGGGCGACGTGCCTAGACCCAAGAACGCGATGCCGAGCCCATCCGCGATCTCGCGCACTTGATTGAGGTGCGTGCCGGTTTCGTTGCACGTCTGATGCAGGTGCTCGAGCGGCGCGCCGGAAAGCTCGAACTGCCCGCCCGGCTCCAGCGTGATCGACGCTTTGTCCTTCACGAGCGCGATGACGTTCTCGCCCTCGTACACGCGCTCCCAGCCGAACTTGTCGGCGAGCCCGTTCAGAAGCGCGCCAATCCCGTTCGCGCCTTCGTAGGGAACGGGGCCATGCGTCTTCTTATAGAACCCGAATTTTTCGTGCTCGGTGCCGATCCGCCACGTTGTGCGGTCCGGCTTTTCGCCCTTCGCGATATGGGCGACGAGGTCTCTGACGCCCTCGACAGGGGGCGCTTTTTCTTTTGTTTTCGCCAAGGCTTCCCTCCCTCGCCTGCGGGCTTCTGCGGCACATGGGGCGCGCCCGCAGGGGCGGCAAGGGCACTCTACCACGCCGGGTTATACACAATCGACTTGCTCGGGATTCGCTAGCTGACGGTGTCGCCCGCCAAGTCGCCCCAAGCGGCCTGGAGAAGCGCGAGTCCAGCGATCACCGCCGTCTCCGCGCGTAAAATACGCGGGCCGAGCGACACGCCGATCACGAAGGGCTGCATCCGGAGCAACCGTTGCTCCTCCGGCGTGAACCCGCCTTCGGGCCCGATCAGCAATGCCGCCGCGCGCGGCGCAGGCCGCCCCCGCAGCGCTTCCAACATCGGCGGCGACGCTGGCGATTGCCCGCCCCACGGCAGCGAAGGATTGTCCCCGCTCTCATCGCACCACACCAGCGGCCGGTTCGTGTCCCATCCGTCGAGCGCGCGCATCAGCGGCACGGCTTTGTCGATCTGCGGAATATCGAACCGCTCGCTCTGCTCGGCGGCGGCGGCGGCCACCAGCGCCCACCGTTCGATCCGCACCGCTTCGACGATGGTGCGCGATGTAAACACCGGCGATATCCGCCGCACGCCAAGCTCCGTAGCCTTCTCCACCACGAGGTCCGTCGCGTCCCGCTTCAACGGCGCGAACAGCAGCGTCACGTCCCGGCTGGCGCGCGGCGGCGAGAGCATCGCGCCCACCGTGACGCGGACATGCTTCTTATCCGCGACCGTGATCGTCGCGCCCCACTCGCCCCATTCGTTGAACACCCGTACGCCCGCGCCGACGCCGAGCCGCAGCACGCGCGTCAGCTTCGAACCCTGCGCGTCGGTCAGGTCGAGGCTCGCGCCCGGCGCGATCTCGCCATCGATATGGAGCCTAGGATCGGGCATGACCCGTTCCCTGCCGCGCGCGCAGATGCCGCGCAAGCCATGACGCGCCATTGACGCAGGAGGGCGTCGTCCGAATGGTGCGCCCATGATCCAGCTCGACATCTTGTCCGGCCAGGCCACAGCCGTGCAGCTCGGCGCGGACGGCAAGATGCGCGTCTTCCTGCGCGGCGACGATGGGCGCGAGGCGGACTACGACGTGCCAAGCGCAGAGGTTGGCGTGCGTGAGGGCCACAGGATCGTGCTCGTGCAGGCAAGCGACGCCGATACGCAGCCCGAAAGCATCGTGCTGCTCAATGTGTCGACCGGCGAGCGCGAAGAGTATCGGGCCGCCTTCGCGCACTTCACGGAACGCGCCCCGGCGATTGGGCCGAGATGGACCGCAGCCCTCATTTCCGCCGGCATGGCGGCCGCGTTCTTCTTCTACTTCATGCTCGGTCCGGGCATGGCGGTGTTTGGCGCGCTGTTCTGGGCCGTCTTCACCGGGTTCGTGCTCTATTGGCCGCTTTGGGGCCTCGCCTGGACATACTTCAAGATCACCGCGCCAATCCGCGCTGAGCGTGCGCGCAACGCCATGCGCGCCGAAATTGAAGGCCGCATGGCCGCCCATATCCGCGCGCCACGCGCGACAAGTTCAGAACAAGCAGGAGGAAACGATGGGGCGGGTTGAAGGCAAAGTCGCGCTGGTCACCGGCGGCGCGAGCGGCATCGGTCTTGGCTGCGCGCAGACGCTCGCGCGCGAAGGCGCGTTCGTCGTCATCACCGACATTCAGGACGCAAAGGGTGAAGAAGCCGTCGCAGCCATCAAGGCCGCCAAAGGCCGCGCCAGCTACATGCGGCACGACACGACGAGCGAAGATGCGTGGATCGAGGTGATCGGCGCGATCAAGAAAGAGCACAAGCGGCTCGATATTCTCGTCAACAATGCCGGCATCGGCATCGGCGCGCCGTCGATCACGATGATGTCGCTCGAAGACTTCCGGCGCCAGCAAGCTGTCAACGTCGAAGGCGTGTTCCTCGGCTGCAAGCACGCGCTGCCGCTGATGCGCGAAGCCAAGAACGGCGGCTCGATCATCAACATGAGTTCGGTCGCCGGCCTCAAGGGCTCGCCCATCCTCGCCGCCTATTGCGCCACCAAGGGCGCGGTGCGCCTCTTCACCAAGGCGATTGCGATGGAATGCGCGAACTTCAAGGACGGTGTGCGCGTGAACTCCGTCCACCCCGGCATCATCGAAACGCCGATCTGGCTGACGATCGCCGGTATGGGCCAGCCCGGCGCGAACGCGCCGCCGGATCTCGACGCGATGAGCGAGCAAGCCGTGCCGCTCGGCGTCAAAGGCGTGCCGCAAGACATCGCCAACGGCGTGCTCTGGCTCGCAAGCGAGGAAAGCCGCTACGTGACAGGCGCCGAAATCGTCATCGACGGCGGTTTGAGCGTGCGCTGAGCCACACTTAGCTCTCAGCGCGCGCTTTCAACGCCATCAGCTGCGTAACGCCCCAACCGGCTTCGTAGCCCGCATATTCGTCCGCGACGTCGCCGCCCACGCGCTCGAACCCGTAGTGCAGCAACTCGACCAGCGTTCCGCCAAGCACTGGCGCGAGACGAAGGCACACATAGGTCGGCTTCTTCCATCCTTGATTGGGCATCCAATCGTTCTCGAAGATCATCCGCCGCTCGGCTTCGAACGCTTTGATCACGCCGCCGAACCGCAACGGCGTGCCGCCGGCCGGCACTTCCATTTCGATCCGCCCGCCTTCGCGCGGCTCATACGCGATGAGCGTCATGCCATTCGCTGTGCCCGCTTGCGGATCGCCAACGATCACGCCCCACCACGCCGCCATCGCCTCGAATGTCGTGAAGTGGCGCCACACGCCCTCCGGCTCGGCGCGGATCAGAACTGCGCGGCGCACATGAAGCGCGCTCTCTTCCGGCTCCAGCATCGCGTCGCCTCCCGCTTTCCCTTACGCGCAATTGATCTTGCGCGCCCGCCGAAAACGCGCAACGCTTTCGAAAAACGGGTACGGCCCAAACAAAATTCAAGGGAGAACGCGAATGGCGGCGAAGATCAATCCGAACGGCACGCTCAAAGGCAAAGTCGCGCTCGTAACGGGCGCGAGCCGCGGCATCGGTGAAGCGATCGCCGCGCGCCTTGCGATGGAAGGCGCCAAAGTCGTCGTCACCGCACGCACCGCCGAGAGCGGCGAAAGCCGTTTGCCCGGCACGCTGCAAGACACGGTCGAGCGGCTCAAGAAGGCCGGCGCGGAAGCGACGTTCATCAAGGCCGATCTCGCGCAAGCGTCCGAGCGCGAGCGCCTGGTCGAAGAAGCGACGCGCGTTTACGGGCCGATCGACATCCTCATCAATAACGCCGCTATCACCTATTTCACGCCTGTCGCCGATTTCACCGAGAAGCGCTTCAAGCTGATGATGGAGGTGCAGGTCTATGCGCCGTTCCACCTCGCGCAGCTGGTGCTGCCGCACATGAAGGAGAAGAAGGCGGGCTGGATCGTCAACATCTCCTCGCCCGCCGGCATTCACCCCAAGCAACCCTATCCACCCGGCCCCGCGCGCGGCGGCACGGTGTACGGCATGTGCAAAGCCGCGCTTGAACGCTTCACGACGGGTTTGGCGTCTGAAGTCGCGCAAGACGGCATCGCGGTGAACGTGGTTTCGCCCGGCCTCGTCGATACGCCCGGCGTTGCGGTGCACGGCCTCATCAACGAAGCCACCAAGAACCGCGTGCAGCCGATCGAGTACATCGCCGAGGCGGTCTACCAACTCGCCAGCGGCGATCCGAAGACGCGTACCGGCCGTGTCGACTACGCCGAACCGCTGCTCAAGGAACTTCAGCTCGACCCGAGCGCACTGGTCTAGCGCAACTTGATCCTCCCCCGTTTACGGGGAGGTGGCGAGCGTCAGCGAGCCGGTGGGGGCGAGCGCGACGGAGCGGCGGCAAGCCTCCCCCGTAAACGGGGGAGGCTTAAACGCACTCGTCGCACGCGCATTGCCCCCTCCCGCGCGCCCGCTAAGGTCCGCGCCCATGAAG
Organism: uncultured Caulobacteraceae bacterium; assembly: GCA_964642205.1. Taxonomy (GTDB): domain Bacteria; phylum Pseudomonadota; class Alphaproteobacteria; order Caulobacterales; family Aquidulcibacteraceae; genus JBEVOS01. Next base: position 10,777 of record CAZXNY010000021.1, on the reverse strand, counting down.
CATTTTCTCACACCGTCCCGCCGTGCGGTGATCGCTGCGCTGTCCGCGACCGCCCTTACGCCCGCCGCCGCGGCGCAGCCCGCCAGCGCCGCCGACACGCGCTTTGCCGCGCTCGCGCAAAATTGGATCGAACGCTACATCGCGCTCAACCCGACCGAAGCAACGCAGCTCGGCGATCACCGCAACGATCACCGGGTCACAGACATTTCGCCCGCCGGCCGCCGCGCGCGCATCGCGAACGCCGAACGCACGCTCCGCGATCTCGGCCGCATCGACCGCGCCACGCTCTCGCGCGCCAATCAAGTCGACGCCGCGATCCTCGAAAACGAAGCGCGCGCGATCGTGTGGGCAAACACCGTGCTCGAACCGCACGCCTGGGACCCGATCACATATCAAGGCGCGGCGGGCGATGCGCTCTACTCGCTGATGGCGCGAGATTTCGCGCCCACCGCCGAGCGCCTCCGCAACGCCACGCGCCGCATGCGCGCCGTCGCCGATCACACCTTCGTGCAAGCACGCGCGCAGCTCGTGCCGGCGCGCGTCCCGCCGGTGCACGCGCAGACTTACTCGCGCCAGAATGCGGGCCTCAAGAGCATCGTGGACGACATGATCGTGCCCGCCGCCGATGCGCTGACGGGCCGCGACCGCGAAGCGCTCGACGCCGCGATCACGCGCTTCAAAGCCAAGGTTGATGAGCACCAAGCCTGGATCGATACGCAGCTCGTCCCCAATGCACATGGCCGCGCCGCCATCGGCCAAGAGCTGTTCGAACAGAAGCTCGTCTTCACGCTGAACTCGACGCTGACGCGCCAGGAGATCCGCACGCGCGCCGAAGAAGCCGTCCGCCGTGTGCACGGGCATATGTACCAAAGCGCCAAGGCGGCGCTTGCCGGCCGCGCCGGCGCGCCATCGGCGCCCGATAGCCCCGATGCGGCGACGCAAGCGCGCGTCATCCGCGCCGCGCTCGAGCTTGCCGCCGCCGATCGCCCCGCGCCCGATCAACTCGTCGCCACATCAGAAGCGGGCGTCGCGGAAGCGACCGCGTTTGTCCGGCAACACGATCTCATCACGATCCCGCCCGATCCGGTGCGCGTGATCTTGATGCCGGAATTTCAGCGCGGCTTCTCGGTCGCGTATTGCGACTCGCCCGGCCCGTTCGAGCAAGGCCAGAACACGTACTACGCCGTCTCGCCGATCCCGGATTCGTGGACGCCCGAGCAAGCGACGTCATTCCTCCGCGAATACAACACGCGCATGATCACCGACATCGCGATCCACGAAGCGATGCCGGGCCACTACGTGCAGATCGGCCACGCGCGGCAGGAGGAATCCAAACTCCGCGCCATGCACATGTCCGGCAGCTTCGTCGAAGGCTGGGCGTGCTACGCCGAAGAAGCGATGGTCGAAGCGGGCTTCCGCGCCAACGACCCACTCTTCCGCCTCACGCAACTCAAAGTGCAGCTGCGCACCATCACCAACGCCATCCTCGACCAGATGGTGCAGGTGGACGTGTGCGACGAGGCGACCGCAATGCGCTTCATGACCGAAGTGGCGTTCCAAGAAGAGCGTGAAGCCGCCGGCACATGGGTGCGCGCGCAGCTCTCGTCGACGCAGCTTTCCACCTATTTCGTGGGCCTCGAAGAGCACCTCGCCGCGCGAGAGGCCGCCCGCGCGAAGTGGGGCGCGAGCTTCGCCATCAAGCGCTACCACGACGGCATCTTGAGCTTCGGCTCCCCCGGCGTCCGGTTCGCCCGCGCGCTGCTGCTGGACGAG
>CAZXNY010000021.1:0-8904 GCA_964642205.1 uncultured Caulobacteraceae bacterium | reverse complement strand
CATCACGCCGCTTCGTGCAGCTTGTCGCCTTGGCTGAGCGCGTGGAGCCGCGCGTAGAGGCCGTTGCCCTCGATCAGATCGAGGTGGCGGCCTTGCTCCACGATGCGGCCCTGGTCGAACACCAGGATGCGGTCGGCGTTGCGCACAGTTGAAAGCCGGTGCGCAATCACGATCGTGGTGCGCCCTTCCTTCAGCTCCGCCATCGCCGCCTGCACGTCGCGCGCGGCCTCGACGTCGAGCGAGCTGGTCGCCTCGTCGAGAATGAGCACCGGCGCATCGGCCAGAAAAGCGCGCGCCAACGCAACACGCTGGCGCTCACCGCCCGACAGCTTCACGCCGCGCTCGCCGACTTCCGTGTCGTAGCCTTTCGGCAGACGCGAGATGAAGTCGTGCGCACGCGCCCGCTTGGCCGCGGCGACAACGTTTTCCAACGACGCTTGCGGATGCGCGTACGCGATGTTCTCCGCAAGCGAGCGGTGGAAGAGCGCCGGATCCTGCGGCACCAGCGCGATGTGCTGGCGCAACGTCTCCTGCTTCACGCTGCGAACGTCCTGCCCATCGATCACGATCGCGCCGCCGTCTACGTCGTAGAGACGCTGCACGAGCTTCACGAAGGTCGACTTGCCCGAGCCCGTCGGCCCCACTAGCGCCACCGTCTCACCGGGATGAATGGTGAGCGAGAAGTCGCGGTAGAGCGCCGCTTCCTGCGTCTTGTAGCGGAACGCCACATGCTCGAACCGGATCTCGCCCGGCCCCGGCTGGAACGGAAGCGCATCGGGCATGTCCGCGATCTCGGCCGGGTCGCTTTCGTAGGCGACGACGTCCTCGATCTCGGCAAAGCTCTTCTGCAGCATCTGCAGGTTTTCGCCGAGGTTGCGCAGATGCCCGCTCACCAGGAAGAACACGGTGATCGCGAACGCCGCATCGCCCGCATTGGCGCGCCCCGCCCGCCATTCGAGCAGCACGAGGCCGACAAGCCCCGCGATCAGCACGAACAGCAGAAGGTTCTGCACGATCCAGGCGTTGGTGAAGCGCGTCCACACGTTCAGCGCCTTGTTGCGCCAATCGCTCACCACCGCATCGAACCGGCCTTGCTCGCGCGCTTCTGCGCCGAACGCTTTGACAGTCGCGTTCGAGCCAACCGCATCCGCGAGCGCCGCGCCAATGCGCGTGTCCGCGCTGTTGGAGAGCCGGTTCGCCGCCGCGATGTAGTAACGTGAGAAGAGGTAGGTCGACAGGAAGTAGAGCGCGATCGTCACGCCCACGAACGCACCGATCAACGGCCAGCGCGCCGCCGTCAGCACCGTGACGCCGATCAGCACCACCGCCGCCGGCAACACGAACCACACCACCGTGTCGCTGATCCGGTCATACGCCCACATCGCGCGCGAAATCCGCCGCACCGTGGCGCCCGCGAAATTGTTGGCGTGCCAATCGGCGCTGAACCGCTGCACGTCGCCAAAGCCGCGCGACACGATGTTGCGCATGTTGTTCGCCGCGAACGGCATCCAGAACCGCACGCCGATGTTGCGCGCAAAGTGCATCACGAACGCGATGATGGCGAACGCGATATAGACCTCGGTCGCGGCCGCGACGCCCGCCTCCGTCGGCCCCTCGGTCAGCGCCGAAACGAGGCGCCCCGAAATCACCGGCAGCGCCAGGTCGCACGACACGCCGATGATGAAAAACACGAAGAACCCGGCCAGCAGCTTTGGCTGCGAGGACCAGTGCCGCCAGAGATAGGCGCATATCTCCAGCACCGTTTTCTTCTTCAGACGATCGTCGTCATCGTCTTCGAACTCATAAGACTCGCTCATTGGGAGCACCGCTCAGTGAGGGCGCGAGGGCGGCGCAAAGACGAAGCGCCAAGTCGCACCGATGTTGAAAGAAAGTTGGAAACCAGGGGTTTGGAAGAAGCCGCAAAAGCGGACGTCTCGGACAAAGCGCCGAGACGGGAGCGATGACGCGCTCACGATCCAGGGCTCTAGCTCGCGCTGAGAGAAGGGCTTGGCGCGCACCCGTGCATACCGCCGGGAACGCGGACCGCGACGATCTCTCAGAACGCCGCCGGAGTTAGGATCGGGCCATCAAAGTCGGTGTGCTTCCAAAGTTTCGCATGGGAGGCGGGTCATACGCCGCGTCGCGCGCTGCGTCCAGCCGCCGCACCTAACCCATCACGCGGGTGTGTCCGCCGCGCATCATGTCAGTAGCTGACACGCACGTTCCCGCTTAGGGACATGGCGATGCCGACGCCCGCAGACTCTCTCTCCGGCCACTGGACCGAGCGGCTTCCGCCGAAGTGGAAGCCCTATGCGCAACTCTCCCGATTGGATCGCCCGATCGGGTGGCAATTGCTGATGTTGCCGGGCTGGATGGGCGTCGCGCTCGTGCGCACCAATGACGGCTTCTTCCAGGAAGATGCGCTCTATGCCGGCGCGTTCCTGCTCGGCGCGATCGCGATGCGCGGCGCCGGGTGTACGTATAACGACATCGTCGACCGCGACATTGACGCGAAGGTCGCGCGCACGCGCACGCGCCCGATCCCCTCCGGCGCGATCGACGTGAAATCGGCCTGGGCGTGGCTCATCGCGCAATGCGCGCTCGGGCTCGTGGCGCTGATGGCGTTTCCGACCGTGGCGCAGCTCACAGCGCTCGCCGCGCTCCCGCTCGTTGCGCTCTATCCGTTCATGAAGCGCATTACGTGGTGGCCGCAAGCGTGGCTGGGCCTCGCGTTTTCGTGGGGCGCGCTTGTCGGCGGGATGGCCGTGTCGATCCCGACCGAACTGCCGAACGAAATGTTCGCGCTGTACGCTGGCTGCATCTGCTGGGTGATTGCGTACGACACGATCTACGCGTTGCAAGACCGCGAAGACGATGCGCTCATCGGCGTTCGCTCCACCGCGCGTCTGTTTGGCGACAAATGGCGCCCGATCACGACGGGCTTTTACATCGCCGCGCTCGCGCTCTGGGGCGGCGCCGCCTATCTCGCCGGCGCGGACTGGCCAACCGTTGCGGGCCTCGGGCTCGTCGGCGCGTTTCTGATCTGGCCGCTCATCCAACACGCCGACCCCGACAAGGAAGGCACGGCGCTCGCAGCCTTCAAGCAAAACGCCGTGGTTGGCCTCGCCATCGTCGCCGTGTTCGCGTTCGAGCCGCTCGCACGCACGCTGCGCCCGTTCTTGGATCAATAGCGCATGCCGCGCGCCAAACTCGCGCCGCCCGAAGCACATCTCATCAAAGTGTGCGACGGCATGGCCAAGGTGGTCCGCACGCACGCGCCGTTTCCAAGCGCGCCGCAATTGCCTGTCGCGCCGTACGAGTCGCTGTTTCGCGCGATCGTCTTCCAGCAGCTCTCCACCAAAGCGGCGACCACGATCTACAATCGTGTGCTCGCGCTCTTCCCGGACAAACCGCACCCAACGCCGCTGCAGATCATCCGGGCGCCGGATGAAAAGCTCCGCAGCGCGGGCCTCTCGCGCCAGAAGATCGCCGCGCTCAAAGATCTCGCCGCCAAGCGCCGCTCGGGCCTCGTTCCGGACATGGGCGAACTCGAGGCCCTGAGCGATGCGGAAATCATCGAGCGCCTCGTCGCCGTGCGCGGCGTCGGGCGCTGGACAGTGGAGATGTATCTCATCTTCACGCTCGGCCGGCCCGACGTGCTGCCTGTGGACGATCTCGCCGTGCGCAAAGGCGCCGAGCGCATGTTCGACCGCAGCTTCAAGCCGAAAGAGCTCGACGAATTCGGCGCGCGCTGGGCGCCGTGGCGCTCCGCCGCCGCGTGGCACTTCTGGCGCTATATGGAAATCAAGACGCTCGAAGCGCCAGAGGCGGACTAAAGAGACAGCCTGGCCGACTCCGCCTAGGCCCGCGGCACGAACACTTACGGATGTGCAATGTCTGCGGTGTTGGCGCGTCCATGCGGCTGCGCTAAGCCCGGCCAGCCCCAAAAATCAGGAGACGCGACCTGTGACGAAGATCTTCACGCGCACGCTTGCCGCCGCCGCCTTCGCCGCGATCACGCTGGCCGCCGGCCCCGCCGCCGCGAATTGGACCTTCGGCTACGACACGACGGCTGGTCTCGTCACCGCAACGAACATGGATGACGACGAAGTCGCCGTCAGCTTCACGTGCCGTCCGCCGTCGGGCGAACTCACGATCACCGATTACACGCTCGGCCGCGCGCGCGGAAACCAAGCCGCTGTGCGCGTCGGCGATCTCACGATCAACGTGCCAGCGCGCGCTGAGCGCGTGAACCGGCGCCGCGCGCTGGTCATTCCGCTGCCGCAAAGCCCGCCCGTGCTCGCCGCCGTGCGCGAAGGCGTGCCGATGTCGCTCACGATCGGCGGGCGCACGCATGAGCTCGCCGCGGGCGCGGGCGTGAAGCTGCGCGAAGTCGCGCAAAGCTGCTGGACCAACTAAGAAAAATGGAGCGGGTCCGGAGACCCGCTCCAAGGTGGGCTTAGGGGAAGCGGGAAGCACTCCCGCGACAGGGCCAACCTTGCCCCAGCGGCGCCCGGCGGCAGCGACCGCGGTCACGCACGCGCAATTTGTGCTATGCTCCGGCCATGCCCGCCGTCGCCCGCATCGACCCAAAAGACATCTTCGCGCCCGACGAATGGGCGCGGCTTTCCAAGCGCTCATCCTGGCGCGGCCTAGCGCTGATCGCGGGCGCGTGGGCCGTGATCCTCGGCGCGGGCGCGCTCTTCATCGCGTTTCCGAACCCGCTCACCTACGTGCTCGCCGTCATGCTGATCGGCGCGCGGCAGCTTGGGCTTGCGATCCTCGGTCACGACGCCGCGCACGGCGCGCTGCACTCGAACTTGAAGATCAACGATTGGGCCGCCGATTGGCTCTGCAACGCGCCTACCGGGGGCAGCGTGAAGCGTTATCGCCCCTACCACCTGCAGCACCACAAATTCACCGAGCAGCCCGAAGATCCGGACCTTGGCCTCTCCGCGCCGTTCCCGATCACGCGCGTCAGCCTTCGCCGCAAGATCATCCGCGACCTCACTGGGCAGACATTCTTCAAGCAGCGCATCCGCCCGTACATTGATGCGTGGTTCTTCGGAAAGAAGATGAACCCGCCGCGCGTCGCCGATAATCCCGGCTTCCGTTTCTGGGTGGTCAACGGCATCGCGATCGCGGCGCTCACCGCCGCGGGCTATTGGTGGGCGTGGCTCGCGCTCTGGATTGTGCCGATGGCGACGTGGCTCCCGCTCGTCACGCGCCTGCGCAACATCGCCGAGCACGCGATGGTCGGCACCGAAGCCGATCCGTTCACGCACGCGCGCACCACGCTCGCGAACCCGATCGAGCGGCTCTTCATAGCGCCGTTCTGGGTGCACTATCATGGCGAGCATCACGTCTTCATGCACGTGCCTTGCTACAACCTGCCCGAAACGCACCGCTTGCTCATGGAAAAAGGCTACGGCCCCCGCATGCGCATCGCGCGCGGGTATATCGACGTGCTGAAGGCGGCGACGAGCAAGCCCGTCCCCGCGCAACCCGTCGCTGCCTAAGCGGCGACCCGCACAACCACCTTCCCGAAATGCGCGCCGCTTTCGAGATAGGTGAACGCAGTGCGCGCGTCCTCGAACGCAAACGCCTTGTCGATTACTGGCTTCAGCGCAGCTGAGGAAACCACGCGCACCAGCTCCTCGAGCCCCACGCGATCACCAACGGTGATGTTGCGGATCGTCGAACCGCTCGTTTTGAAGCTGAAGAAATCGATCCCCGGGTTCTCCGAGGACAAGAACCCGATCGACGCGATCTCACCGCCCAGCGCCACCGCGCGCAGCGACTGCGCGATCGTCCCCGGCCCGCCGACTTCCACCACGCGGTCGACTCCGCGCTTGTCCGCAAGCGCCCGCACGCGCTTTCCCCACTCAGCTTCTTCCGCGTAGTTCACGACGTGCTTGGCGCCCATTGCGGCGAGGCGCTCACCCTTCTTCGCACTCGACGTCGTCGCGATCACCTCGGCGCCGAGCGCGCGCCCAAGCTGCAGCGCGAAGATCGAAACGCCGCCCGTGCCCTGCACCAACACGCTCTGTCCCGCGCGGATTGGCGCCGCGCCGCCTAGAGCACTCCACGCCGTCAGCCCTGCACATGGCAGCGTCGATGCTTCTTCATACGAAAACGACGCCGGGACCTTCACCACCGCGTCTTGCGAAACCGTCTTGTACTCACACAGCCACCCGTCCTTTGCGTCGCCGTAGCTCTCGCGCCCGACGCTCGCCGGCATCGGCCCGCCATACCAGCGCGGATGAAATGCACCGATCACGCGGTCGCCCACAGCCAAGCCTTCAACGCCCGCACCAACCTCGACGACCTCGCCGGCGCCATCGCTTGTCGGGATCAGCCCTTTCTTGTACGCGCGCGGATAGCGGCCGTTCAGCATGGCGATGTCGCGATAGTTCAGCGAGACCGCATGCACACGGATCAACACTTCGCCGCGCTGCGGCTTTTCCTCCGGCTCATCGCGAACGCGCAAATCCTCGATGCTCGTGAAATCGTCGAACCTGTAAGCGCGCATCGATCCGTCTCCCGCGGGCGCGCGTCGTGATCGCCGACATCCCCGCCTTCATCGCTGAGAATACGCGCATCTCCGCGCCAAGCCATGTGCCGGAGCTAAAGCTGCATTTAGCGGACGACGCGGTGACGCTATGGGAGATGACGGAGGAGGAACTTGGCCGCATCGGCCTGCCGCCGCCGTTCTGGGCGTTTGCGTGGGCGGGCGGCCAAGCGCTCGCGCGCTATGTGCTCGACAATCCGGAGATCGCACGCGGCAAGCGCGTGATGGACGTCGCCTCCGGTTCGGGCCTCGTCGCCATCGCCGCGATGAAGGCAGGCGCCGCAAGCGCGGTCGCGGTCGACATCGACCCGTTCTGCGCGCCCGCCGCCGCGCTCAACGCCGCGCTCAATGATGTAACGATCGTAACGAGCGACGCCGATCCGATCGGCGCGCAGACCGACTGCGATCTCATCCTCGTCGGCGATCTCTTCTACGAGCGCGACCTCGCCGCACGCCTCTTGGCGTGGCTCGAAGCCATGCGCGCGCAAGGCAAAACCGTCCTCATCGGCGACCCCGGCCGCACCTATCTCCCGAAAGACCACCTCGAAAAACGCGCCGAATACGCCGTCCCGACGATCCGCGCCCTGGAAGACAGCGAAGTGAAGAGGACCTGGGTGTGGGCGCTGAAGAGCTAGGCCGCCGGCTTTCAGCTTTGCTCGCCGGCGCCCCACAAATTCTCCCGCGCCCCCGCGCCAAATTTCTGCATGATGCTTCTCATACACAACTGGAGCGCCGCCCATGACCCAACCCACAGCCATTGTCGTCGGCGTCGGCGCGCTTGAGGGCGTGGGCGCTGCGGTCACGCGGCGCTTCGCACGCGAGGGCTATCACGTATTCGCCGCCGGCCGCACGCAAGCCAAGCTCGACGCGGTCGCCGCCGCTGTCGCGCAAGATGGCGCGGGCTCGGCCGAACCGATCGTCGCCAACGCGACCAGCGAAGAGGCCGTCGCCGCGCTCTTTGCTCGCGCCTTCACGCCCGCCGCCGGCAAAGCGATCCCCGACGTTGTGGTGTTCAACGCCGGCGACAATCGCCCCGTCCCGTTCCGCGATATCACGCCCGCGCAATTCGAAGCGTTCTGGCGGATCGGCTGTTACGCAGGCTTCGTCGTCGGCCGGCAAGCCGCTAAGCATCTCGTCCCGCTCGGCCGCGGCACGATCATTTTCACCGGCGCCTCAGGCTCGCTGCGCGGCAAACAGAACTTCGCGCATTTCGCCGCCGCCAAGGCTGGCCTTCGCATGATCGCGCAAAGCATGGCGCGCGAATTTGGTCCGCAAGGCATCCACGTTGCGCACACCATCATCGATGGCGGCATCGATGGCGCGCGCCTCAACACAGCAGCCCCCGGCCTCAAGGACATGCGCGGCGAGAACGGCATGCTGCAAGTCGAGCCGATTGCGGACGCCTACTGGCAGCTCCACAAGCAGCATCCCTCCGCCTGGAGCCAAGAACTCGAACTGCGCCCGTTCAAAGAGCCGTGGTGAAGGCTACTCGATCGCGCAGATCAAGCGCTGTTCTTCCGGATCGCTCACGCGTGCGCGCGCCTCATCGCACACGGCGCCCCAGAGCGGCATGATGCGTTCGCCGACGTTGCGGCTGCGCTGCGCCAGCAAGCGCGCGCCCGGCGGGCGATCGGGGCGTTCGTTGAGCCATGGAGGCGCGTAGGAGGCGCCGCAGCTGATCGCCACGAAGCGACCCTCGGCGCATAGCGCGGCGCGCTGAAGATTGTACCCCCAAACCACTTCCCGGAGCCGGCGCGCGAGCGCGGCGGGGTCGGTCACTTCCTCGTCCGTTTCGGCGGGGTTGTACGGGTGCGCAGTGAGATCGGCGATCTGGCTCACCATGTGGCTCCAGCGCCCAATCGCGATGTGCAGATAGAACGGATCGCGCTCTTCCGCGCTCGTCGAAGAGCACCCGCTCAGGAACAGGGCCAAGCCCGCCGCAATCAATCCCCGCATCACCGCTCTCCGCACGCAGCAGCGAAGATACCTCGTTCCTGGGTTTTGCGAAGCTCGGCGCGCTTAGGGCGCGCGCTCTGCCCCAAATTGCAGCGCCGCGAGGCGCGCATAGAGCCCGCCTCGCGCGACGAGTTCCTCATGCCGGCCTTCCTCAACGATCCGCCCACCTTCGAGCACGATGATGCGGTCCGCCTCACGCACCGTGGATAGCCGGTGCGCGATCACCAGCGTGGTGCGCCCGGCCGCGAGCTTGGCGATGGCGCCCTGCACCTGCGCTTCTGAATCGGCGTCAAGCGCGCTGGTCGCTTCGTCGAGCAGCAGGATCGGCGCGTCCGCCAGGAGCGCGCGCGCGAGCGCCACGCGCTGGCGCTCGCCGC